>NZ_JACKYY010000039.1:0-30701 GCF_015100075.1 Acidithiobacillus sp. HP-11 | reverse complement strand
CTATGGCTGGAAAAAGCGGGTACCCACCAACCCAGCCATAGAGAGTGTCTACTTCAATAGGCTTGTGGTCATCGGTAATGCGGTGAACAATGATTTCACCTTCTTTTTCCAGTTCCCACATGTGCTCGCGAATGTCGTCCATACGCTCGCCCAGGTCCATGGTGCGACGGTCTACGTGACTGCGTACCCATGCCGTGGCCGCTTCCGCTTCGTTGGCCGATAAGTTCGTGTCCTGAAAAAAAGCTCCGTGCCCCGCTAATCCTTGCTGCGTGCTGTTGTCGCTCATTGCTGCACTCCTTGGCCGAATGGCCAGCTATTGCGAATAAACATTATTAACTGTTTATATAATTGACTATTATGCTCCACAATAATTCCTTTGCCAAGGAAAGTGGTTTTGTCGTTCAGCTTGCCGCACCATGCGGGAACAGGCACAAATTTGCAGAGACCAAACTAAGGATCAAATGAAATCAATGGAAAATACTCAAAAAGAACAGTCTGAATTACAAATAGCAGAGCGTTGCCGGACGCTTTACCTGAATCCGCTGGTGCAGAGCAAGGGTTGGTTACCGAATTTATTTTGGCGCAGCAAAAATGCGGAGGATCCTTTTGGCTGTTTGCGGGTGAATCCTCTGGAACTGGAGGTATTGTTTTCGGCAATCTGCGGACAGACATCCGAGGCGCGCTGCAGCCTCGAGCAAATCAAGCCGGGAAGGGCGAGTTTCATTGAGAGGTCCATCGCCCATGGTGAACTCCCGTTGCTGACTTTTCGTGCGGATGTGTCCTGAATATGTCGGAGACTCCAAGAATTGCGGTACTGTCCCGCTTTCCCGGGCTTTATTCCACCCAACGATTGCTCCAGGTGGTGGATGCGGCGGGAATGGAAGCCGTGTTGTTGGCCCCGGAGCAGTGTTTGTTGACTGTGAATGGCGTCCATGCGGATCTTTATGTGCAGGGTGAAAAATTTCCTTATTGTGCGGCGATCATTCCCCGCATTGGCGGACCGATAACGGCCTTGGGGGCGCGATTGCTGCGCTATTTTGCCGGGGCAGGTACTTTTTGTCTGAATTCTGCCGAGGCATTGCAACTGGCAAGAGACAAATTTGCCTCCCTGCAGGCTCTGGCTGCGGCGGGAATAGCTGTTCCACAAACCGTTTATTTCACGGAATCCAGGCAAAAAGAGCTGGCCTTGCAGATGCTGGGCACGCCCCTCGTTCACAAAATATTGCAGGGTTCACAGGGGGTCGGGGTGAGTCTGGCCGAGACCCCGGTAGCCGCACGGGGAATGCTGGATACTTTTTTGAGTCTGCAGCATGAGGCCATGGTTCAGCGTTTTTTGCCGGGCCGCCAGGATGTCAGAGTGATTGTCTTGTTCGGGGAGGTTGTTGCGGCCATGCGTCGGGAATCTGCGGCGGAAGATTTTCGCAGTAATCTGCACTGTGGAGGCCGCGCTTCGGCGTTTCCTGATCTGCCTGAGTCCTGGGCGGAAATTGCCCGGAAAGCTGCTGTTGCATTAGGCCTTGATTTTGCCGGTGTGGATTTGATGGCGGACGCGGATCAAAACGCACTGGTATTGGAAGTTAATCCCGTACCCAGTCTGGAGGGTATTGAAAAAAGTACAGGTGTGGACGTGGCAGGACGCGTAATTACGGCTTTGCAGCTTCGCCTGGCATCTGCATGACGGCGTTGCGAATCCAGGATTCTGCCTGTTCGGTCAAAGTGGAAGATTTTCCGTTTGGTGCAAAAGCCGGACCAATCCATAAGTCCATTTTTCCGGATTTTTTTCGCCAGTTGTTACGGGCCCAATAGCAGCCGCTGTTGACGGCAATCGGTAAAAGCGGGACTTCTGCGCGCAGGGCCAGCCCGGCAGCCGTGCTGCTGAAGGGCCCGACTTCGCCGCAGGGGTAACGGGTTCCTTCAGGAAATATGACCACATTAAATCCCGCTGCGAGGCGTAGTTTGCCTTCTTCCATGACCTGCACGAGTGCCTGACGACCGGCACTGCGATCAATGCCGATCGGCCAGGCCAGACGTAAGCCCCAGCCAATAATCGGAATCCGAAACAGTTCCTGTTTGAGCACATAAGACAGGCGCGGGAAAAGGCACCAGAGCAACAGGGTTTCCAGCGCCGATTGATGGTTGGCTACAATGACGCAGGGCGTATCCGGGATATTTTCCAGACCGGTGACCCGATAACTCAATCCGCAACTCAGGCGCAACCACAGGACGGCCGTTCGCGCCCAGAGGCGGCTGGACCAGACCCGGGCGGAAAGGGGCATGGGGACGGTCAACAGGGTGAAAAATGCCCAGACGAGTGTCCATACGGTAAAGCCGATGTAAAAAATTCCGCTACGCAGGGTTTGCATCAAGAGACACCCAGGATGGCCTGTACAGCGGCAGCAAGATCCAGAAAAATCGGGAAACCAGCAGCTTCGGCATCGCGACGGGTATTTTGGCCTTTACCGGTGAGCACGAGAATAGGTTTCGCCCCGGCTTCCTGGGCGGCTTGAAGATCCCGCAGGCTGTCACCAATAGCCGGGACATTGTCAAGAGAAATTTGCAGGCGTTCGGCAATTTCGTGAAACATGCCCGGCAAAGGCTTGCGGCACTGACAACCGGCATCGGGCAGGTGGGGGCAAAAAAATATGGCTTCAATGCGTCCGCCAAAAACGGCGAGTTCCTGGCGCATGCGCTGATGGATGGCTGTGAGGGTACGAATATCGAAAAGCCCCCGTCCCACGCCGGATTGATTGGTGGCTACGACCACTTGAAAACCAGCCCGGTTGAGGCGGGCGATGGCTTCCAGGCTGCCTGGAATGGGTCGCCATTCGGCCGGTGATTTAATGAAGGCGTTACTGTCTTCGTTGATGACACCGTCCCGATCAAGGATGATCCATTGCGCCATCAGGAGCCCTGGAGTTGTGTAAAGTCGGCAATACGCAGAAACGCATCCTGCAGCCTGGTGAGGAGAGTCAGGCGGTTCTGGCGTATTTCGGGATTTTCAGCAAGGACCATGACTTTGTCGAAAAAAGTATCGACCGTAGGACGTAATCCGGCCAGAAGGTCCAGTGCGCTGGCATATTGTGCGTTCTGCAGGTGAGTATGAACGGGGCCGGCCATGACTTGCCAGTGTTCCCAAAGTCGATGTTCGGCGGGATCTTCAAATAATTGTGGATCGGGGTCGTGTTGAACTTCCACATTTTCCTTGCGAAGCAGATTGTTGACGCGTTTGATCAGAGCCGCAAGCGCCTCAGCTGCCTGGTGTTCGGTCAGGAAGCGTGCCAGAGCTTCCAGGCGTTTACGGGCATCGAGAATCTGATGGGGTTGACGGCTGAGTACGGCATTAATCTGGTCGGTACGAAAACCCTCTTCCCTGAAATAGACACGCATCCGGTCCTGGAAAAAATCCAGGACGCCAGTGCGGATGGCGGTGGGATCTTTGACGATATGCGGACCTAAAGCTCCCAGCGTCATGCCCACCGCTTCATCCAGGGGCAGATCAAGCTCTGCATCCAGAATGATGCGTAAGACGCTCAAGGCAGCCCGGCGCAGGGCGAAGGGATCGCGATCGCCTGTGGGTATTTTGCCAATGGCAAAAAAACCGCAGAGGGTATCCAGCTTGTCGGCAATGGCCAGACACTGGCCAGCAGGACTCTGCGGCGTGTCATCATCCCGCCCATTGGGCAGGTAATGTTGGGCAATGGCCGCAACGACCTCGGCATTTTCACCATCATGACGGGCGTAATGTCCACCCATGATGCCTTGCAACTCGGGAAACTCCCCCACCACGCCAGAGAGTAGATCACTTTTACAAAGTGCGGCAGCGCGTTCCAGATCGTCAGCTTTGACGTTGCAGCGGCTGCTCAATGACCGCGCCACTTTTTGCAGGCGCAGGGTTTTGTCGTAAACGCTGCCCAGCCCTTCCTGGAAGAGGACGTTCTGCAGTTCAGGAAGCCTTGCAGCCAAGGATTTTTGGCGGTCCTGATCCCAGAAAAAAGCCGCATCCGCCAGGCGCGCCCGCAGCACCCGATTATTGCCGTGAATGACAATTTGGGCATCCTGGCTGTGGATGTTGGCGGCAAAAAGGTATTGGGAAATCAGGCGACCGTTTCCATCACGCAACGGGACATAGCGCTGATGTTGCATCATGACCGTAATCAGCGCCTCTTCAGGAATTCGCAGGTAATCTTCTGCAAAGCTGCCGATCAGGATGACTGGCCATTCATTGAGTCCGGTAATCTCATCCAGCAAAGCTGCCGGCAAGATGGGGGATGCTCGCAGGTCTTCAGCAATGGCGGAAATTTTATGGGAAATATGCGCCCGGCGAGCGTCGAAGTCAGCCATGACATGGCCATCCAGTAAAGCTGCAGCGTAATCGGCGGGCTGATGAATCTGGATCGCTTCAGGATGATGTACACGGTGACCAAAGCTCTGTCCGCCTGCCTGAAGGCCGAATGCCTGCCAGTCCAGCACTTGTTGTCCTTGCCGCAATAGTAACCAGCGCACCGGGCGAATGAAGCTATCCTGACGGGTTCCCCAGTGCATGCGTTTACGCAAGGGCAGGGCGGCAATGGTCTGACTGGCAATATCAGGCAGAAGACTGTGACTACTGCGTGCTGCTTCGACTTCCCGCCAGGCCAGAACCAGTCCTTTTTCCGTGTCGAGGGTACTGAGATCGGTAAAAGCAACCCCACAGGAACGGGCAAAGCCTTCGGCAGCCGGCGTTATGTTACCCGCCCCATCACGCGCTCTTTCTAGGGGAGGGCCGCGCCGGATGCTTTCCCGGGGCTGGCTGAGCAGGGCCAGGTTCTGAATCCATAACGCCAAACGCCGTGGGGTGACGTAAGCCGTGATTTGCCCAAAGCTGAGACCGGCTTCATTGAGCAGGCGCGTCATTTGTTCTATGGCGGCGTCACGAATGGGGAGCTGCTCACGCGCGGGTAGCTCTTCACAACCGATTTCCAGAAGACAATCTTTCTGGAGAGGATTTTCATGGGCTGACATCATTCACTCCGTAGCAGAGGGTGGCCGAGTTCGGCACGGGCTTCTGCATAAATTTCTGCAACGCCTTTGGCCAGTCCGCGTACCCGGCCAATGAAACGGGCGCGTTCATTGACGCCAATGGCATGGCGGGCATCCAGGAGATTAAACGTATGGGAACAGTCAAGAACCCGTTCGTAGGCTGGTAAAGGGAGTTTGTGTTCAAGCAGCTTGCGGCAATCCGCCTCAGCGCGATCAAAACGCTGGAAAAGGTCGTCTACGGGTGCCATCTCGAAATTGTAGCGGGACTGTTCCACCTCGTTTTGGTGAAAAACATCTCCATACAGTACGCCTGGTGTCCAGATCAGATCGTACACACTTTCTACACCTTGCAGATACATGGCGAGACGTTCCAGGCCATAGGTCACTTCGCCCATGACCGGGTGACAATCAAGACCGCCCACCTGCTGGAAATACGTGAACTGGGTGACTTCCATGCCATTCAGCCAGACCTCCCAGCCAAGACCCCAGGCCCCCAGCGTGGGTGATTCCCAGTCATCTTCGACAAAGCGGATGTCCTGCAATTTTGGATCAATGCCCAGCACCGCCAGGGACTCCAGATATAAATCCTGAAGATTACTCGGGTTGGGTTTGAGCACCGCCTGAAACTGGTAGTAATGCTGAAGACGATTGGGGTTGTCTCCGTAGCGGCCGTCTGTGGGGCGTCTGGAAGGCTGCACATACGCGGCTCGCCACGGTTCTGGACCAATGGCGCGAAGAAAGGTGGCAGGATGAAAGGTGCCCGCTCCAACGGGCATGTCCATGGGCTGCAACAATACGCAACCCTGAGTGGCCCAGAAGTTTTGGAGCCGCTGGATGATTTCCTGAAAATTCATATGCGTCTCAGACAGTGATTTCGGGCATTATGAACTAATGGAGCAGAGGCTGTGAAGGGATCAGGACCGGATCCCTCGAAAATACCCGGTCACAGCAGTTCGGCGATACCGCTTGATGCGCGTTTGGCATCCAGAAACACCAGGCCCAGCTTGGCTTCCTTGCGGGCGATGATGGTCAATACTGCATCAGGGCCAGCGTGAATGAGCAGTACATAACCATTATCACCCTTGATCATGACCTGTTCGAGTTCGCCGCGAGCCAGCTCGGCTGCCGTCCGGTCGCCCAGGGAAAGCATGGCGGCGGCCATCGCACCGACGCGGTCCTCGTCCATGGTGGAAGAAAGCAGGGAGGCAATGGTAAGACCATCAGTAGATATGACCGCAGAAGCCTCAATATCGGCGGATGAGCCATTGAGATCACTGAGGATGGATTTGAGCATTTCTTCGCGCATGGGTTTTCTCCTGAATAAACTGTCAATAATGCAATATTAAAATGGGTCAAGCTTAGCGGTAACGTTTGTCGAGTTCTTGAACCAAGGTCACGAATGATTGATCCTGGAGACGGGGCGTTCCGCTGACGACGAGCATGAAACGTTGTTGTCCGATGAAAAGCGGCCAAAAGCCCAATTCTGATCGGCCGGAAGGGTCCAGCAGCCCCCAGGTTTCCGTGTTGATCCGTAAATTGTTTTTGAGCAGGCGATTATGGCGTGATTGCAGGGAGAGCAGATCAGCAGAAAGTCCCGCCAACTCTTCCGCAGCTTCATGAGCAAAGCCTGCTGCAGCTAGATAAAAACCATTTTCATCGGCCAGGAGGGTTTTTTGCTGGTCAGACAGGCGGGCCAGTAGCGGTGGTAAAGCATCTTCCAGGCGCAGTGTGCTGTCAGTACGTGCCTCATGGGTGCCACGCAGAAGACCAAGGCGCTGTAGCCGGAAAATGCTGCGCAAGGCTTCATCCGTATTGTTGTTTTCCGCCCATTGACTGGCTATTTCCGTCGTAAAAGGAGCGCGGTGACCTTCACGTAGTACGTGCAACAGAATGGCACGGTTACCTTCCTGATCAGGACTGGATGTCGCGTAAAAGGCTCCCGCAGGAGTAACCTCGGCATATACTTCAGTACGCGTTACAACCAGCTCTACACTCATAAGATGTCTCCAATTCCCGGATCAATGGAATAAAGCAGGGCCATGACCAGGTTTTTGATGTCCTCCTTTTTACGGCCATCAATTTCAAAAATGGGAGGGATGGGATTGAGCATTTTGAGGTCAGCGGTGACTTCAGGAAGCATGTTCGCATAATCGGCGGGACCGGGACGGTTCTGGACATCGGTTTTGGAAATACCAATGACGACCGGAACATTGACAATGTAGTCCTTGAAGGCGTGCAGGAAAAAGTGGAGATCCTTCTTCGGATTAGGACGGGTGTTGTCCAGCATGAGCACCAGGCCCAGTCCGCCCGTGGTCAGGATGTCCCACATAAAATCAAAGCGTTCTTGACCCGGGGTGCCATATAGATGAATTTTGGTTTGGGCGTCCAGTTTGAGAATGCCATAGTCCATGGCGACGGTTGTATGACCCTTACGATTCAGGGTCATGTCCGAAGCCTGGGCATCTGTAGATATGATGGGGGTATCAGATAATACGGATATGGCCGTGGTTTTCCCCGCACCTACCGGACCGGTAAAAACGATTTTATTATCTTCTCTCACAAATTGGCTCCTTGATATTCATTGTTATCTGCATCGCAGCGCGCCTCAGCCCTATATCCCGGCTATGCGTTTCAGGAGACGGCCCAAAAAGCTTCTTTTGGCTGCAGGGATTTCTGTCTCTAAGGATGCTGAATCATGTGGTATTCGAACGAGATTGCCCGGATTTTCCGGCGTGTTGTAGCGTAGTAATTCCAGGCTATCTGCAGCAGCAAGGAAATTGAACAAATCCCGGGGTTCGATGCGTAATATCTTGACGGTGAGCGCGGGCGAGGCCGGGGAACGGGCTAGAAACGCAGCCAGTCTTAATGCATCAGGAAGCATGGGCAGACGCGTCAGGTTAGGCCATTGTTTCAGCTGAACCGGCGCGTTGAGTGGCAATTTTTGATTCAATCGCCCATTGGCTGTCCATGCGGCTACTTGCCAGAGCAAGGATTGCAGGGACATATGACGAAGGCTGCTATTTTCTCCTGAGTCGCCATCTCTTGGGGCTCTCAACTGCAGATTACTGGCAGAAACCTGGCACAGTTGCTGCAATTGTTCATCATCTATTAGGGCCGCTGCCTGGTCTGCGGAGGGATCAAGGCGCAAAACCGCGCACTGATTTTGATCGGAAATTACACTAATGCCCTGATCGCGCTGCGCAATTTTTAGAAGTCCCAATAATCCTTCGTCAGAATTGAAATACTGTACTTCCTCGGGGCGAAGAACGGGAGCGGGCTTGCTGGGTGCCACGGGTACTTCGGATGCATTTTGCGGAGCCGGAGGGGGGCTGGCTTGCTGAGTATTGAGGCTGGTGACCGGGACTGTTATATCCGGTCGAATCGGTTTGACATTGGTATCCTGTTTTTCAGTTGTTCTGGGTGTATCCAACAGCAGAGCTTCCAATGCCGGGAACAAGGTTTCCATGCGCACCGGCTTTTGGAGTATGGGGAAAATACAATCTGCCGGTGAAGATATAGTGGTCACGAGTATCCGCAGCCCAGGTTCGCTCTGATGCAAATTTCTCGCGAGTTCAGTGCCGCCTGGCCCGTCAATGTCCACAATGCTCAGATGGGCGACGCGATCATCTCCTGATTCCAGCAGTTGATAGTGACGCCGTGTATGCATTTTAAACGCCATGCGAAAAACAGCTTCTTTACGGGTATCCATGCCGAAGCTGCGGACGAGGATGCTGGCATTGTCTGGAATATTATTCGTCATGATCAAATCCTAAATAACCTGTCGCTGCGGTTGGCGTTGCATGCGTTCAGCAAGGCTGAACATCTGCCGCATGATTTCTTCATCAGGTGTCGTATCCATATTGAGTATGGATCGGGTAAAGTTGGAAAAGCGCTCATGAGCGCCCATGCGCTCATACATTTCCAGAAGCGGGCGATAGTAAAGCTTGTGATCAGGACGTGCCAGGGTGGCTTTTTCAAGAAGATCAACGGCCTCTTCCACTTGCCCGTACTCCAGTAGGCTGTCAAATTCTTCAAGGATACTGTCATCACTGTTGTGGGGCATGATCTGATGATCACGATGAACTTCCTCCAGGACCAGTGCCGGGCTGGAAAAAGGGATGGCCGTCAAGGGAAGATAAAGACCATATATTTCCGCCTGTTCAGCGAGAAGGTGTTTGTTGGTTTCGCTGTCTTCCAGATGATCCCAGAGCGGATGTTCGCCCAGTTGTCGGCCATGTTTAAGCATTCGGGCGCGGAGTGCGCTTCCGGCACCCCACAAACTTATATATAACTGCAATAAAGATTCTGCGTAATTGTCACAGCGTTTTTGTCGGTAAAAAATATCCAGCAAGGTGACATGCAGTATCAACTTACGTGGTTCGAAAATGAGATTACGTTTTAAAATACGTTCGGCTTCCTGAATTTGTTGGGTCGCCAGTAATGCGCGAATAGCAGCCAACGGCTCTACCAGCGTCGCACAGGTTCCCCATTCTTTAGGATTAATGGCATCAAGTTTGGCATTACCTTGGAGCAGCGCGTCCATCTTGCCGGCCAATTCGGAAGGATTATTGTTCTGGATTGATTGCAGCGGCTTTTCGGAAAAGCCGCTGAGATCCATATCCATGGGTTCAGGATTGACAAGGGCCTGCTGGAGTTCCTGTTGCACCCTGATAAGTGCCGGTGAAGGTGCTGGCTGGGCTTCGCTGGTTTTGATGGTGCTAATGGCTGCCAACTGACTATTGCTGATGCCCAGATTTTCGGCAAGCACACGGAGCTGGAGGTTTTCCGGGTCAGCTTGCAGGCCGGCGAGGGTCAGGTCCTGGGCTTCGGCGCCTGATATGATTCCTGAATCACACAAATTACTCAGCAATTCTGCAAAGCGATCCGGGTCTGGAATTTCCTGATATAAAGCCAGTAATCTCCGGCTTTGCCGGGTATCATCCGGATTGTGGGTAACGTACCAGCTGAGTGAGGTGGCCGCTTGTTCCAGATGGCCGTAAGCGAGGTAAATTTCAATTTCATCCAGGATACTGGTTTCATCAACTTCAGCAGCGGCGGTAAGACTTGCATTATCAGCGCTGCTCGATCCGGAAATTTGTATAGTTGAAACAGAAGCGGAATTTTTAGAGGCAGGCGTGATTTTTTGGGATTTTGCGTTACTTTTAAGGAGCTTCTTCCGGTTGAACAGCTTCCACAGCCCCGCTGAAACCACCAGGGCGAGCAGTAACACAATAATAATCAGGCTGCTTAGGGGTAGTTCCATACTCGAAGCTCAGTTCCGGTTAAGCGCATTTTTGCGGCAATTGACTCATGGCCTCGTAAATAGGCGTTTTAAATGTTCTGTCAATGTGCAAACAGTTCAGCGAGGGATTTCAACCGGGACACGCTCGGGCGCGAAGGCTCAGCAGATTGAGCGGCAATGGCTGCGTAGCCGGTAAAAAAGCTGGGCAAGGCCTGGACGACAATGGGCAATCTTTCGCGACTGACCGTGGCCAGCGTCCATTCTGCCCGCAAGCCGTAAACAGGATGATGGCTGCAGATGGCTGCGCCCCAATAGGAATCAGCTTGGGACCAGCGATGTTCCGCAACGCTGAGCAAATGCTGTTCCGGTGCGTGGCGCAAACCCACGTACGGTCCCATGAAAGGGATCTGCAGGTCGCTGGCCAGATCGGTGAGCATATGGTCGAGGCGATGGAGGGCATCACGGATTTCTGGTGAGTTTGCCGGTGTTCCCTGCGCTACATTTTTTAAAAATATCAGATGAGGTGATTCCACAAAGGCCTCCTTTTCCCTTATGATTATGACCGTTAGATAAAATGCTGCCAACAATCCTTTGGATTGGCTGGGCATCTTAATGGTATTTGCCGCAAACAGGAAGGCTAATGAAGCAAAAACAATGGGGTATCTGGCTGTTAACTGCTGCACTGAGTGCTTTGGGTGTTGGCGTCGCTCAGGCGAGCGTGTTTGCCTTACCGGAGCACGGCAATGTGGTGGGTACATTGCATGCAGTCACTACGCATCGAGACGATACCCTTCTGGATATCGGCCGGTTTTACGATCTGGGCTACAATCAGGTTACCAAAGCCAATCCCGGAGTGAATCCATGGTTGCCGGGGCAGGCAAGTAAGGTGGTCATTCCCGCCCAGTATATATTGCCGCCCAAGCCCTGGACCGGAATTGTGGTGGATATTCCGGCGCGGCGCATTTACTTTTTCCCGAATAATGATCATGTGGTGTACACCTATCCGGTAGGGGTGTTTCTGCCTGGTTGGAAAGAGAATCTGACTACGACCCAGATTATTGCCAAGTTCAAAATGCCAGCCTGGAATGTTCCCAAAAATATTCATTCCTGGTTCAAGACAAAATTCCACATGGATATTCCCTGGTATTGGCCGCCTGGACCGGAAAATCCGATGGGTGAGCTGGCCATGGAAACGGGCCTTTCAGGAATATTTATTCATGGCACCTATCATCCCTGGGGTGTGGGTATGCGCGCCAGCCAGGGCTGTTTTCAGATGTTCCCTGAGAATGTCGCACAACTGTTTCCGATGGTTCCGGTCGGAACCCCGGTGCGGATTATAGATATGCCTAATCTGGTAGGCGTGCACGATGGCGAAGTCTATTTGCAGTCCTACAAACCTATGCATGCTTATCACAAGGGCGTTCCTGAGCTGCAGCGAGCAGTCATGCGTATCAAGGATTTCATGGCGGAAAATCATATTCAGGAGGCGATTGACTGGAGTAAGGTGCGGCGTATTGTCGGCGAGCACAACACCGTCGCCCTGCCCATCGGTGTGAATTCGCCCAGTTATCAGACCCTGGCTGCGGCCTTACCAGCCAGGCCTTATGCTTATGCGCCTTATGGGCCTTCAGCCAATGGCGCAGCAGTACCGGCGCCGTTGCAGCTGGCCAAGCCCAGTGATCGCGAACATTTGCATGTGCAAGTGAGTCTCCCGGATAGCAAAGACCAGTAATTTCGTGAATATTACTTGCCGTTATCGAGGCCCTGTTCTTGCAGCCAAAGCCAGAGCAGGCCAAGGTATTCATGGCAGGCCTCACTGCTGATTTCCATGAAAATGGCACGTGGTAGCCAGCTATCCAGCTTCAGTTCCCGGACCTGATTCAGCCGATAGTCGGTGGGTACAGGGATTACTTCCAGATGAGACAAACGAAACCAGGCGACAGCCCGGGGCATGTGCAGGGCTGAAGTCACCAGATATATTTTTTGGATATGATGCTTTGCCAGCAAGGTCCTGGAGTCGGCGGCGTTGGCCGCCGTATTGTAGGAGTGGGTTTCCGGCCATATTGGACTGGTAACATGAAAATCCTGGCGGAGAATGTGTGCCATGGTCGTGGCTTCCGCAGCGACTCCGAAACGTGGCGCCCCGCCACTGGGGACCACCGGTAGCTGCGTTTGTCTGGCGAGTCGCGCCGCTGCCATGAGCCGTACCAAAGTGCGGGCATTGGCGGTTTCCAGGCGGGAATGGGGAGAATCCATGACTTCACCACCACCCAGTACGACAATGGCTCCTGGGTGCTCTGCTCCCGTTAATGGCTGGTTTAGGGGTGGGTAGCGGTTTTCCAGAGGCATGAGCAGCAACCGGGCACCGATTGCGGTTGAAAAAAAGTATAAAATGCCCAGCGCCAGAATAATCAGCGTCCGTCCCCAGTATCGCCAGCCCAGCACCTCACCCAGCCAGCCTAGCATCGCCAACAGGAACAATACTCCCGGGGGTTGGAGTAGCGCCGATGCCAGCGTCAGTACCGTGGTGTAACGCAGTAGCATGAAAACTTCCGGTCAGTCTTCGGTCATTTCATGAAAACTGCGTTCGGCATGGTAGGAAGAGCGTACCAGCGGGCCACTGGCGACATGACGGAAGCCCATGGCCAGTCCATCCAGGCGCAAGATTTCAAATTCATCCGGGGGCACGAAGCGGGCTACAGGCAAGTGGTGACGGGAAGGAGATAAATACTGTCCCAAGGTCAGCAACTCGCAACCCGCCTGTCGAAGGTCCTGCATGACCTCTCGAATTTCATCCAGCTCTTCCCCGAGCCCAAGCATCAGCCCTGATTTGCTGGGAATATCTGGATGTTCTGCCTTGAAGGCCGCAAGTAAATTAAGGGAATGTCGATAATCGGCACCGGGACGGGCCTGTAAATAAAGGCGAGGCACAGTTTCGAGGTTGTGATTGAATACATCTGGGGGAGTATTGCGGAGCGCCGTCAGGGCTTTATCGACGCGTCCACGAAAGTCGGGCACCAGAATTTCTATGTGGAGGTCCGGGCAATGATCACGTAACGCACTGATTACCTGTGAGAAATGCTGGGCACCGCCATCTCTTAGATCATCCCGATCTACGGAGGTGATGACCACGAAACGCAGTCCCATCGTTGCGACGGTCTGGGCAAGGTGCAGCGGTTCTGCCGAATCAGGGGGCTTGGGGCGGCCGTGAGCCACATCACAAAACGGGCAGCGACGTGTGCATACATCGCCCAGAATCATGAAGGTGGCCGTTCCGCCGCCGAAGCATTCACCCAGATTGGGGCACGAAGCCTCCTCACAAACGGTATGCAGATCCGCTGCGCGCAGAATTTTCTTGAGCCGGTCGACTTCCGGAGACAAAGGAGAGCGCACTCTCAACCATTGCGGTTTAGGCACTCTCGGCGTTTCTACGGGAATGATGGGGATTGGAATAGGATTGCGGGCTGTTTTTTCAGCGCCTCTTCCGGTTTTGTTGTCTGTGCGGGTTTCCATGATCAGGCACCTCCTTTCTGTAGAGGCCGCTGCAGCTGATCGGAAAGCGCGTTCATCAACGCTTCGGCAACGTCACGACTGGGCCAGTCGGGACAGAGATCGTGGATCTGAGTGACGGTGAGTTGGGGCATTCCGCAAGGATGAATGCGCTGAAAAGGAGATAAATCCATGTCAGTATTCAGGCTTAAACCATGGTAGCTACGCCCGCGCTGGACGCGCAGCCCCAAAGAGGCGATTTTCGCCTCGCCCACATAAACGCCGGGAGCATCCCGACGGGCATGGGCATTTACCCCATGATCTGCCAGGATTTGAATAACAGACTGTTCCATCATGCTGGTGAGTTGCCGCACATTAATACCCATTCGGGGTAAATCAATCATCAGGTAAACAATCCATTGCCCGGGGCCATGGTAGGTCACCTTTCCCCCCCGGTCACTGCGGATGACCGGTATGGAGCCAGGATCCAGAACATCGGCGGCATCGGCATTGCGGCCGAGCGTAAATACCGGCGGATGCTGGAGCAGCCACATTTGATCAGGCGTTTCCGCATCGCGCTGGGTAGTGAATTCGCGCATGGCATCCAGCACGGTGAAGTAGGGCAGGATTCCGGGCCAGCAGCGCACCAGTATGGGGGAAGTATTCATAAGCAGAGGATGACTCCGTCCACGGCTTTTACCGCCGTATAAATATTCAGAAGCTGGGCTTCATTTTGTATTTCCAAAGAGATCGTTACCGAAAGGTACTGTCCCTGACTGCTGGCGCGCAGGGCAAAAGCGCTTTCCGGTAAATCGGGGGCATGGGGCTCTACGGCTTCGCGCACTGCACCCAGCAGATCAGCATGCTGCCCAATTACCTTGACATGATGCAGATGGGGAAAGTCATCTGCTTGCCGGGTTTCTGTCTTCATGCAAGCCCCTTATTCTGTTTCAGAGCGCGTCACCGATTTTGTGGAACATCCGCGATAACCAGCCAGCCTTCTCTGCAGAAACCATGCTGACCACCGGGACTGTTTTAAGTGTTTTACCGTCAAGCTGGAAAACCAATGTTCCCACGACCGTACCTTTTTTCAGAGGGGCCTGCAAATTCGGATTGAGTTCGACAACGCGCTGCAAATCAGAAAAATGTCCCTTGGGTACGGTGACAGTGACCTTTTGGGTGACACCTACGGGAACATGCATGGGAGAGAAGTCGTTCCGCGTGATTTTACCAACCTGCTGGCCTGACTGGTACACCGGATGATTCACAAAAAAACGGTAACCGTAGTCCAACAGTGCTTCTACGGCATTGGTACTGCCAGCCCAGTTGGGTCCACCCATCACTACGGCGATCAGGCGCCGACCATTGCGCTGAGCGGTAGCGTCAATGCAATAGCCGGAGGCATCTGTCAGTCCTGTTTTAAGGCCATCCACGCTGGGATCCCGAAACAATACAGGATTCCAGCTCCGTTGGGTGATTTTGTTGTAGGTATAGGATTTTTGTTTCGTAATTTGAATGACTTGGGGGTATTGCTGAATCAGTGTCCGGGATAGCCGCGCTACATCCAGAGCAGTGGTATACAGGTTGTCATCCGGTAAACCATCAACATTGTTGTAATGGGTATTATGCAGTCCCAGTTGTGCTGCCGTTTCATTCATCAGGGTTACAAAGCCGGACCGGCTTCCTGCTACGGTTTCGGCCAATGCCACGGCGGCATCGTTGCCCGAATCAATCAGTAGCCCATGTAGGAGTTGGTCAATATTGACCGCCAGACCGGGCTGGATGAACATGCTGGAACCACCAGTTTTCCAGGCTGTGTTGGATATTTGAATGTTTTCATTGAGATTGAGGGTGCCATTGTGGATGGCCTGATAGGTCAGATAGGCCGTCATCAGCTTGGTGAGACTGGCCGGTGCGCGGCGCAGGTTTTCACTTTTCGCCGCAATAATCTGACCCGTGTCATAATCCATCAGTACATAACTGACGACGGACGGCAGGGCGGGTGCTGGAGGTGTGGGCAGTCTTGGGGTCGGCACGACGGCAAAGGCGGTGCTGGCAAAAAGCAGCCCGAAAAAAACAAGAAATATTTTACTTATTAGGGAGGGGCGGGAAATCATCAGGGCCTCAATACGGAGTGTTTAATTGGAGTGTAATCTTGATGGTATCCGAAGAATTATAATGATGTCCGTCAAGAAAGCTATGTTTGTATGCTAAGCGGGCCAAAGTCGCGGCAAAGCTTCCCGGCCCAACACCGCTTGCAGGGCTATTCATGGGTTCGTGGATGGGCGTGCACTGACATCAGAATCCCCAATCCGATCATGAAAGTCAGCATGGCCGTACCGCCATAGCTGATGAGGGGCAGCGGCACTCCGACTACGGGTAAAATCCCCGTGGTCATACCCATGTTGATAAAAATATACAGAAAAAATGTCAGACTCAGGGTGCCGGCAATCAAACGGCCAAAAGCATCCCGGCTTTCAAAGGCGATGACCAGTCCGCGCAGGACAATCAGGAGGTAAGTGGCAATTAGAATGAGTACACCAAAAAGACCGAATTCTTCAGCAAAACCAGCAAAAACAAAATCTGTTTGTGCTTCGGGCAAAAAGTCGAGATTCACCTGGGTACCGTTAAACCAGCCCTTTCCCCAAAACCCCCCGGAGCCAACAGCAATCATGCTCTGAATGATGTGATATCCCGCTCCCAAAGGGTCGCGTTGAGGGTCAAGGAAAGTCAGAATGCGCTCCTTTTGATAACCGTGCAGAAAATGCCACATGACGGGTCCACTGACTGCGACAATGATGAGTAGTCCAATAAACCAGCGCCGTCGCACGCCAGCCAGCCACATCATGAAAATGCCAGCGGCACCAATTTGGGCGGCGGTACCCAGATCTGGCTCCTTGGCAATCAACAGAAAGGGGATGGCGATCAGTATCAATCCGGTAATTGCGGCACGCCAATGGCGCACGTTTTCCTGCTGGGAGTAGTAGTAGGCCATCAGTAGCGGTAAAGCCAGTTTCATGAGTTCCGAGGGCTGGAAAGTGACGGGTCCGGCACCTAACCAGCGTCGGGCTCCGAGGCTTGTTTTGCCAGCGACCAGGGTCAGTGCCAGGAGGATAACGCCGATGCCATAAAGTGCCGGGGCCCAGGCGCGAATGCGTTCCGGCGGAGTGTTAGCAATGGCGATCAGCACAATAAATCCGATAGCAAAGTGGAATAACTGGGCGAAAACTACGCGCAGACTTTCCTGGCTGCCGCTGTAAAGCACGGCCAAACTGATGCCCATCAGAATGACAACACCGGTCAACAGGGCTGGATCCAGTTTTTGCAATGGACGAAACAGGCGCTGTGTCCGGTTCATGGCGATGCCTGCAAATGATGGCGCAGATAATCCAGCAAATAGGTAAACAGGGGCCATAGTAAGGCCCCCATCAACGGGCTGAGGAGCAGGCTGAAATGCCAGCTCACTGGCCCGGACCATAGTTGCCAGGACCAGACGATCAGTCGATGGGCGAACAGCAGCATAAATATGAAAACCAATTGTTCCCAAACGGATAGGTGGCGTACCCTGACCAGACCATTGACCAGCGCATAAATCATGAGAACATCGGCAACAGCCTGTCCACCGGGCACATTACCCATAACCATATCCTGAAGCAATCCAATGAGCCATACCACCGTATAGCTGAGTTCGGAGCCGCTACGGATCGACCAGTAAAGCAGAAGCAGGGCTACAAAATCCGGATGGATCATGCCATAAACAGGGCCGGAGGGGAGTGTTTCCAGGGCCATGGCCAGGAAAAAGGCGATTACCAGGGCAACCGCATTCATGGCTTGCTTGGCCGTGATGTTGTGTTGTTGTTCAGAAGGATAAGTACGGTAGTGAGCTGACCCAAGGGTACTGAGGGCTGCACTGAAATTTGCGCAAAGGGTTCGTCACCATTATGAATGACCCTGGAAATGGTACCAATATGCAGGCCAGAGGGAAAACGCCCTCCGAGTCCAGAGGTGACCAATTGATCACCTGCTTTCAGGGGGGTGTTGCGCGGCTGAAAGGGAACACTTAACCAATGAATATTGCCCTTTCCATTAACCAGCAGCGGAAGGTTTGTGCCCGCCAGTTGCGCCGGGATGCTGCTGTCGAGGTCGGAAATCAGGGCGATCTGGGCGCTGAGATCGGCTACGTGAATGACTTGCCCGGCCACACCGCCAGCGGCCAGCACCGGCTGACCTACCTGAACACCATTGCGACTGCCCAGATTGACGGTAATGAGCTGGCTACCGGGAGAAAAGTTTTCGGCGATGACCTGGGCTACAGCCATCTTCCCGGGTGGCTGGGGAAAACTGTCGAGTAATGCCAGCAGTTGCCGGTTTTCATTGTGTAATATCTCGTTTTCCAGCAGTTTTGGTTCCAGTGTTTTGAGTTTTTCCCGCATTTGCGCGTTTTCAGCAAGCAAACTGCGGCGATCTTGCAGGTATTCACTCACTTTACGCCAGTTTTCTGTGGCCTGCAGATCCAGCCAATGAATGGGATAAGTCAGATTCCCGGACCAGTTCAGCATATTGGGATGCTTTTCGCTGAGCGCCGCAATGACAATACTCAACAACACAAACGCCGCTACACGAAGGAGCGGCGGGTAGCGGCGGGGGAAAAACAACGCTGGCATGCTGAATGTTTACAGTTTCGCCGGATTAATCGTCGGCGAATACCTCACCCAGAAGTTCTAGCTCTTCCAGAGCACGACCACTGCCTCGAGCCACACAGGTCAAAGGGTCTTCGGCAACGATCACCGGCAAGGAGGTCTCCTCCATGATGAGGCGGTCCAGATCGCGCAACAGGGCACCACCTCCCGTCAGCACCATACCGCGCTCGGCAATATCGCCAGCGAGCTCCGGAGGGGTTTGTTCCAGGGCCAGCTTGATGGCGCCAACAATGGCCCCCAGCGGTTCCTGAAGAGCCTCCATGATTTCATTGCTGTTGATGCTGAAAGTGCGGGGAACGCCTTCGGCGAGATTACGCCCGCGCACTTCAAGCGTCAGCACTTCCTGACCGGGATAAGCACAACCCACTTTTTTCTTGATTTCTTCGGCCGTACTTTCACCAATCAACATACCGTAATTGCGGCGAATATAATTAACGATGGCTTCGTCCATCTTGTCGCCACCTACCCGGACGCTTTGGGAATAAACCACACCGCCCAGAGCAATTACCCCGACTTCAGTGGTCCCACCGCCAATGTCCACCACCATGGAGCCGGTGGGTTCGGCGACCGGCATGCCGGCGCCAATGGCTGCTGCCATGGGTTCTTCAATCAGATGCACTTCGCGGGCTCCTGCGCTCATGGCTGATTCGCGGATGGCACGGCGTTCAACCTGCGTGGCTCCGTAGGGCACACAAACAATAATACGGGGACTGGGGCTGAGAAAACGCTGGTGATGGACGCGCCGAATGAAGTGCTTGAGCATCGCCTCCGTAATTTCAAAATCGGCAATGACGCCGTCTTTTAAAGGCCGAATGGCGGTGATGTTGGCGGGGGTGCGTCCGAGCATCCGTTTGGCCTCTTCACCGACATGTAAACGCCGACTACCTCCACCACGGCGGCCAGTATGAATGGCAACGACAGAAGGTTCCGAGAGGACAATGCCCTTTCCTCGCACATAAATCAGGGTATTGGCCGTACCCAGGTCAACAGCGAGGTCCGTGGAAAAGAGTCCAAGAATGCGTTTCATGATCATCTGGTTACAAGCCTTTATTATGCAAGTGGGGACACGGCCGGGACGTGAACAAAGTTAAACATCATTTCCGGGCTGCAAAATTCAGTGCGCAGTCTAGCATGAGGTATGGTTGAGATAAAATCTGGTGAAATGGGGTGATTTGGCTACAGGACCTTGTTTTGCCCACAAAAAAAACCAGCGGTAAAACCGCTGGCTAATGCTGCTCGTCACCTGAACATGGTTAAAGCTTGTAGGTTTTGGGAAAGGCAATGCCGTGGTTGTTTGCCATGTCCTTGTTGAGTACCGGCAGATCCACCTTGTCTACCCGTACATTCTTTTTGGATTGCAGCCACTGTGAAAAAATATCCCAGACTGGTTTCCCTTCAACAGGTTGCATGGCTGCCCATCCTGCCACTTTGTATTTTTTGCTGGCAGACATCGTTTGACCACCAATCCGCATATTGCTGCAACGATGATAGATTTTTTCATCGGGATTGAAATCATACTGAATATTCCCGACCCTTATCATATCCCCGCCCTGCTGATAATAGGGGTTCGGATTGAAGATGTTATCTGCCACCTGCTCCATGATGTTCTTGATTTGTTCGCCGGTGTAGGTGTTGACGGTAACCTGGGGATAGGTAATGGCCGTCTGACCCATGACGTCTTCCATGGTGATGGTTTCGCCGGGGAGCTTGCAGTAGCCCCAACGGAAACCGGGGGAGAAAGAGACTTCGCAATCCATTTCTTCCCGTAAGGCATCACAGAGCAACTGGTCAAAGCTGCCATTAAAGTTGTCACGCCGATAAAGCAGGCTTTCGGTAGTAGCCAGAGGTTGCGCCAATTTCTGCTGATAAGGGCTGCGGACCTTATGGATATAGTCAGCCATCTCCGGATCTTCCTTGATCAGGTTGGAGAACACCGGCAGATAATGGAAACGCCAGCCATTGAGTTTGCCTTTGCCGACATCCAGATCGAAACGGGCTAATACCTTGCCATTGGTGCTGGTATTGATAATCAGCGTATTGCCGACCATGAAAGGCTTGGGTCCCATAATATCATGGGTATGGCCACCCAGAATGATGTCAATACCCTTGACCATTGCGGCCATTTTCTTGTCAACGTCAGCGCCGTTATGCGAGAGCACAACCACCAAGTCTGCGTGTTGTTTCTCACGGCATTCTGTCACCATTTTCTGCATATGTTCGGTATGAATGCCAAACCCCCAGTCAGGTATCATGTAACCGGGATTGGCGATGGGGGTAAACGGAAAGGCCTGTCCAATAACGGCAATTTTACGGCCACTGACCTCATGAATATGGTAGGGTTTGAAAACCAGTTCCTGCCAGGTGTTGTTGAAGATATTCTGGGCAAGAAAATTGGCCTTGAGTTCAGTTTTGACCAGGTGCTCCACCTGATCCTGCCCGTAAGTGAATTCCCAGTGACCCACAAAATCATCTATTCCCAGGAGATTCTGGGCACCGACCATATCTGCGCCCTTGGTCCAGAGACTGGTCGCTGAACCCTGCCAGGTATCACCTCCATCCAGCAGCAACACCTTGTCTCCCCTTTGTTGCCGATAACGTTTGACCAGGCTGGCGATGTGCGCGTATCCACCGATTTTACCGTATTTGTGCGCGAGGGTGTCGAAGTCCAGGCAAGAATAGGCATATTTGCTGGAAGAGGGGGTGGCTACTCCATAATAATCCAGCATCCACTGTCCGCAGAGATGGGGAACCTGATTCAATACCTGCCCTACGCCGATGTTGGTATCCGGCTCACGCCACCATACCGGCAGCAATTGCGCATGGGAGTCAGTCATGTGCAATAAGGTGACATTCCCATAATCAGGAATTTCATAAGGGTCGGCATCTGCCCCCCACGCCGACTGCACGGCACCCGGTGTCAGGAAGCTGCCAGCACCGGCTATGCCCATTAATTGCATGAAATCACGTCTACTTAAGTTCATTGAATCCTCCGGTACGGATTAAAGCCCGCCAGCAGCGGCTTGCTTCATCACGGTAATAATCTGGTGATCCAGTTCCTGAGCCACCTTGGCGGATTCTGGATTTTTCGGGAAATATTTCAGGGCATAGGTGGGTAAATAGGTCATCAGTTTGAGTTGACCATTTTGTTCATACATGACAATTTTACAGGGTGCAAAAGCCCCAAATTCTGGTGTGCTTTTGAGAATTTTGGCACCCAGTACCAAATTACAAACCTCATAAATGACATAGGGCTGATTACTTTTAATACCCCTTTCCTTGAGTCCCTGCTGAACATCCAGCGTGCCCACCACATTCATGTTTTCAGCCTCGGCACCGCTCTGAATACCCATTTTGATCTGGGCCGGAGTGACACCTTTTTGTACGTTGACAATGTACAACGGGCTGGCGGTATTAATTGCTGGCATTCCGGAGACCGTCGAAGAAATCTCGGCACCCTGTGCCCAGCCGCCAAGACTCAATCCCGTGCAACATAAGCCGAGCACGAGTAATGATTTTTTCATATTCATGGTATTCCCCATTGTTTCTGGTAGTAAGTAGTACCGGGTAAAAATTCATGATTTATTACCCGGGGTTGAGTTCAGGGACGATATCCCGGCACGTTGATCTTGATGCCGTTGCTGAGATAACTCATGAAATATTCCAGCCGCTGGTAATCTGCACTTTCGAGCGGTTGTGGCACCGCACCTACTTTTTTGTCACAACCCTGCATCCGCTTTTGCAAAGTATTTACTGCCGACCAGGCAGCCCGATAAGTCGGGAAATGGGCGCTTTGGCCCTGTACTGGAGAGATGATTTGTGCGCGTAAATACTTCCCGGCATAAGCAACATGGCAAGTAGCACAGGAAAAATTCAGTTGCCCGCGTTTCATGAAAAAGTAGGCTTTACCTTCTTCAAAGGCTTGCGTGGCCCCCGGACCCTGCACCTGAACATCCATTGGCATGCCATTGGACAAGGACGTCAGATATGTTTGCAAAGCCACCATATCACTGCTGCCATATTTAAGCGGTGCCTCACCATTAGCCTTGCGGCAGGCATTCAGACTGGTACCGATAGTTACTATGTCATGGGTTTTGGGGTCATACATGGGGTAGTGCGCCGCCACACCCTTACCACCATCAGGATAACAACTGGCATAAGACTTGCCGTTAGCAAAAGGCTTGGTCCACAAAGCCTTGCCTTGGGATAAAGTCAAATCTCCGGGATTAAACTGAATGGCCTCCTGATATTGACTGTACATTTCCGGGCTGAATGCATAAGAACCCAGCGCGTACTTCTCCAAAGGCATTTTGGGATTTTGTTCCTTAAAATAGGTATGAAATTGTTTAAGCGTCTCGGCCGGTCCGACCTTGGTATTTCCCAGGTCCCACCAGTTGACTGCCTGCGCGGCGTCACTGACACCAGCTAGGCCTATGATTGAAAGCGCAATCAGCAACCGCTTCATGGGTTCCTCCTTTTATTGCAGGGGCGATTTCATTCGCCCCGATATAGGTATCAGGCTACTGTCAGTTTGGAATCGGCACTCCAGTTACCGCCGGTATTGTCTTTCCAGACCATTTTCAGGGTTCCGCTACTTTCGGCCCGCAATTTGAATGCGAGGTAGGGATTGGCACTGACGGCTGTACTCCAGTCAATGTCCAGTAAAGGTTTGTCATCAAATGTCACTGTGACGGTTTGGATAAAATGGGCCGGAATGACTTTTCCAGCCTTATCTTTGGTCAGACCCGTAGTCATGGGATTCATAATCAGTGAACGGATTTCGACAATTTCCCCTTTTTTGGCGCTGCTCGCCATGCGAATCATTGGGTTACCTACATTTCCTGCCATGGATAATTCCTCTTTTTAATGGGTGTATATTGGTTTAACCGCCGCAACCACCAATGGTGACTTTGACTTCCCGGGGAGCAGAGGCCATCAGAACGCCCTTATTGGTTTTGGCAACGACCCGGACATTGTCCGTTTTTGCCATTTTGATGCGTTGTTGGATGTATGCTTTACCTGCTGCGGGCGTAAACGTGAACTGACTGGCCAGAGGGGTGGGATTGTGATCGACAAACAGATAAACCGCTGCAATGTAATCGTCCGCCGTCATGGGCGAATCAACTTCAATGGTGACGGGAACCGCTCCGCCGTTTTCAGCAATAGTGGGCGCGGTCAGTTTGACTTTGGATGACACCGGCACGTTAGTTTTACCGACGGAATCGGACATAGCCTCTTTCAGTAACTTGGCATCAAAAGCTTTTGCAGGCCATCCGGCAACATTGTCTGCAAAGGCCAGTTGAGGCTTGATCAAGCCAAGACCAGCAGCCGTAGCTAAGGCCCCTGTAGCCAGGCTGGCACCTAAAAACTGGCGTCGCTCAATGGGTTTACTCATCATTATTGTCTCCTTAGGAATTACAGATGGATTATTTACTTCAAAGACCACAAATAGTCGGCAACCTGCTCTAACTGTGTCTGCGTCAGCACTTTGTTCTTGCCAAATTCCGGCATGTTTGCGTAAGGAAATAGTTTTTCAGGATCACCTAAAAAAGCGACAAGTTTTTCCTTGGTCTGAAACATCTGCTGAAAGGTCACCCCCTGCATGGGCAGGGCCGGACCCACATTGCCCGCCATGGTTCCGCCCGGTAGAGCGTGGCAGGCAAGACAGTTTCCCTGAGCGCGATTGAAGGCAATAGCTTTGCCGGCCTGAATACTGCTGACGTTGCCCGGCGCTTCTGCCGCTGCGCCATTTAGGCTAAATCCCAGACAGGAAATACCCGTCACCAGCAAACCGATCTGAGCCAGCTGTTTATTTCTGTGCTTCATAAAATGCTCCTTTAATGCAGCGCGACCTACTGGCGCGGCAAGATTAATTAGCAGCTTTTGTGCCATCATTTTAGACAGAATGGCTTCTTACAATAAACAATAAAATAGTCTGTAATGTATAATTTCTGGTGCCGTTTTTTTAGCCATTTTTACGGCATTTTCAGCCCTAAATCTGGATCAATAGGTGTTTTTTAATGATTCAGACCGGAAGGTACAAAGGCGCTGTGCGGGTGAGGGTGTTGCCGCGCGCAAGAGAAGGGGCAGTCGAGAGAAAAAACAGTGTGCCAAAAGGACCAGATGTTTCGCACCGGTCCCTGCAATGGATCAGTTATCGAGGTTGTCTTCTTCAGAATCCTGGTCGCCAAGCAGGCCGATATTTTTCATTTTGGTCCGCAATTGTTTGCGGCTGATACCCAGAAGAACAGCCGCCTGACTTTGATTAAACCGGGTTTTTTCAAGGGCGCTGAGCACGGTTTGCCTTTCCAGGGCAGGTAAATCAAAGGGGCTTGCCGTACCGGATCCACCAGCTCCAGCATTTTGCTGGCAGATGTCGGGAGGGAGGTTTTGCCGCTGTATGTGCCCATGACGATTGAGCACCACCATCCGTTCCAGAAGGTTTTCAAGTTGTCTGATATTGCCGGGCCACTCATAGGCTTCCAGAGCAGCCAGGGCTTCACTGCTGATGGTTACGGTCGGGCTACGGCCAATGACGCTGCAGATTTGTTCCAGAAAATGATGTACCAGCGGTGCGATGTCCGCGCGTCGCTCGCGCAGCGGAGGAATATGGAGCGGAATGACATTCAGCCGATAATAGAGATCTTCCCGGAACCGGCCTTCAGCTACGGCCTTGGCCAGATCCATGTGGGTGGCTGCCACGATCCGGGCCAACATGCGCAAGGGTTGATGGGTGCCCAGACGGGTAAATTCCCGTTCCTGCAGGGCGCGGAGCAGTTTGACCTGCATGGCGAGAGGCATATCTCCCACTTCATCCAGAAAAAGGGTTCCGGCACCAGCCATTTCTAGTTTGCCAGCTTGCGTACGGGTCGCTCCCGTAAAGGCGCCTTTTTCATAGCCAAAAATTTCACTTTCCACCAACTCCAGGGGAATGGCGCCACAGTTAAAAGCGACAAAAGGTTGGTCGGCCCGATTGGAAGCTTGATGCAAGGCACGCGCAACCAGCTCCTTACCGGTCCCGGATTCTCCGGTAATCAGCACATTGGAGGGAGCTGGAGCTACCAGATCAATGGTTTCCAGCAGGGCTTCGATAGCGCGGCTGACTCCGATCAAGCCGTGCCGGCGTGGCTCCTGACGCATGGGGGGTAGTGACCTGCCACGACGTCCCAGGGTTTGGCGAATCAAGGCGATCAGTTCGCCCTCATCAACCGGTTTAGTCAGATAATGTTCGGCACCCGCCTTGATGGCTTCGACCGCCTGCTCAATTTCTCCGTAGGCTGTCGTAATAATGACCGGTATTTCAGGATGCGTCGCCTTGATATTGCGCAATAGTTCGGTGCCGGAAAGCCCGGGAAGGCGCTGATCAGTCAGGATCAAGTCGGGTGCATTGCTTGCAATGATTGCCAGCGCCTGTTCGCCATTTTCGGCTTCCAGTACCTGGAAACCCTCGGCAGTCAGTACCGCTGCCAAAACACAGCGAAGGTTTTTTTCATCTTCTACAATTAAAATCAGATTTTGCATGTTTATAGGGTCGGTCTCAGAAATTTTTTGGTCATGGTCATCATCAGGATGACAGGGGAAGCTTACAGGGCAAATGGAGAATGAATCTGGCACCGGAATGGGTTTCGCACAATTCTACGCTGCCATCATGCACCATCATGATTTTGGTGACCACGGCCAATCCCAGACCGCTACCCTTGGTTTTGGTGGTGACATAGGGTTTGAAAATGTTCTTCCGTTTTTCCGGAGGAATGCCCGGCCCATTATCAGAAACCATAATGTCCAGCTGCGCAAGCCCGGATTTTTCTGCAGCAAGATGCAGTTCCCCATCTTGCATGGGCAGGGCATCAATGGCATTGAGAATCAGATTGCTCAAAGCCTGTTCGATCAGGGAAGGGTCCAGCATGGCATGCAGGGATTCCGGGCAATCCAGAGTGGCCATAATGGTTTTGGTCTCCAGGTCTGCGCGATGCCTGGATAGACACCGCTCCAGCAGATGCCGGATTTGCGTGTCGACAGGAATCGCCGCGTAGGGCCGGCCAAAGTCCAGAAAGCCCTGTGTCATGTCATACAGGCGCTGCACTTCTTCTTCAATGATGCGGATAAAATCGCCCTGATTGTCAGCCTGACCATAGCGTACCAGGTAACGTGCGGCACCGCGCAGGGAGGACAGGGCATTGCGGATTTCATGGGCCACCTGTGCAGACATTTCACCAATGGTGGCCATACATTGCATGGCCTGTTGGCGCTGGTGCAGCTGACGAAGCTCCAGCAAATGTTCCCTGAGGCGCTGTTCGGTGAAGCGAAAAGCCCATTCCAGGCGGTACAGTTCGTCGCCCGACTGGGGAGTGCGGACAAGGGTGAACTTCTTGTCGAGGCCAAGACGGTCTTCCATGCTTTCAATTTCATCCAGTAGTCTTAATACCGGACGCGTCATCGCCAGGCTGACCAGATAGGCTCCCAACAGGCCCAGTAATGCGGTAATCAAGCCAAGTACAATCAACCGACTGGTGGTTCTATCCAGGCGCTGGTTCACCAGTCTGTTAATGTGTTTCTGATTACCCTGGAGATATACGGCGCCCAGCTGATTACCTCCGGCCAGAACAGGTGCAGCGAAGTGATCGGCCTGATGGGCGTTGGCTCTGGACAAATATGAAGGGAGGGTTTGTCCCAGCTGGCGGATATCGGGGCTGGCTACCACGACATTTCGGCTATTGGTGATGACTACTGTTTGCACCAAAGGATTGTGCAGTTCTGCCAGCTTGCCCAGTTTTCCACCATCTTTCAGCAGGAGAGGGTCTGCTGCAGAGCTGGCCAGCGTTTCCGTCAGCCGCAGCAATTCGGTCTGTACCTGATTGGTGAGATCGTTGCGTACGGATGTGTATAAAAATATGGAGATTGATAAATAAATCAGAGCCACCAGAAGCAGCACAAAAGTCATGCTTTTGGCTCGCCAGGACATATTTTGCCAAAAGTGCATGACTGGCTGGAAAATATGTACAACGACTGCCCGGGTCTTCCAAACATCCTGTTTTTTTGAGGAAGCAGGAATATCTGGTCCTGAAGCCTTGCTCGGACTAGGCATCAGGCAGAATGCTGAAACGCATGAAACCGGCCGTGTCCAGCACGTTGAGGGGCATTTTCGCAACCTGTTGTTTGACAGCGCTGTGTATTCCGAGCGGCAGCTGGCGTTTGCCGACCAGTGTCCATACCGGTGCCCGGCCGGCGCTTTGAACAATCGACCAGATACCGGGTAATTCTTTTTCTAGGGTCATGACAGTAGCTGTACGGACTATGCCGAGTGTGGCACGATTTTCTGCCAATGCTGTAAAAACAGCGTGCTCTGAACCTTCCGGAACCCATGTCACCGGTCTGTTACCGGCCAGGCGGAGCAGTTTGGCTTTAGCCAGAGAGCGGGCACTGCAGTAAGGGCTGGCAAAAGCAATGCGCAGGGGACCCGTGGATGGCCCGGTGCCTGGTGTCGACATATCCCTACGAATAATCGCCAGGCCATGCAGGTCATGGCGAGGAACTGACTGGGCAATAGGCAGCATCTGCGTTTTTTCCATGGCGACCATTCTGGGGGTTAGCAGGGCGAAGTCAAATTTGCCAGCGCGCCCATCAGCGACGAAACTCTGTTCGTTATGGGGAATGACCAGCTGTACAGGAAGTCCCGTGGCTTCATTCAACGCCTTTTGCAGCGGGGCAAAAATTTGGTATGCCGCTATCGGTGTGAAAGTGGGCGGAATTCCCAAGGTCATGGCTTCTTGCGGCACTTTGGGAAGGAGTTTGACCCCGTGTATTTCTTGATAGAGGGTGCGTAGCGCATTGTAATCCCCATCATTGATGGCTTTGAATCCTGCTGCCAGACCGCCAAGAGCCTGAATGCTGACGGGATCCTGCATTTTTGCTGTCAGTAGAGCGGCGGTGAGTTTCGTGCGGATGTTGGCGGGCACGCCGGCAGAAGCCGCCAGTAGGTCGCCGGGGCCGACCTCGGCATCGGCAATGGCGCGCAGGGTTCCCGAATGGATATAGGGTGCTGCCACGTTTTTGGCAACCGCTGTAGCATCGTAAAAACGCGCAGCCACATCCATGAGCGCACTCTGATCTGATCCACTTTGCCGAAAAACACTAAAACTTTTGGGCGTCATCCCCAGCTCACGAAACATGGACAAGGGTACCAGCGAGGAAGCTGCACAGGCAGGATCCCCCATGACAAAGCTGCGGTTCCTGAGTTGTAACACGTTGTGGATGGGGCTGTTACGACGCACGACAATAACACTATGGTTTCCGCCGGGAGTGGGAATCACTCCGGCGAGAGGGTAATAAGCCTGTTGATGGGCACTGCGGATGTAAGCAATAGGACAAAAAAGCACCATTTGCGGAGTGTTTTGGTCGGCCTGATTGTAAAAGCTTTGTAGATTGGCGCTGAAGCTCAGTGTGATTTTTTGATTAATGGCATGGCTTAAGTAGTTGGCCAGCGGTGTGAATGCGGCATACATGACGGCCGGGCTACTGACCGGGGGCAACAGAAAGCGTAAATCGGCTTGCGCTGGCAAGGCGAAACAACAGAGAATCAAACACAGCCAGAGCTGTCTTTTGGTTTTCATGAGAAATTCCAGAGCCGTTCGGATAGGTTCAAATTGTAAGCAAAAGGAGTGCCAGATTCATGTCTGTTCCTGAAAATCTGAATCATTTTAATGCGCAGGGCGAAGCCCACATGGTCGATGTTGGCGCGAAGGCGGTGAGTACGCGGATTGCCATTGCAGAAGGCGAAATCAACATGGCAGAAAGCACCTTCCACCACATTACCGAAGGGCAGATTCACAAAGGTGATGTGCTCGGAATTGCCAGAATAGCCGCCATCCAGGCCACTAAAAGAACCTGGGAGCTGATCCCTTTGGCACACCCGTTGTTCTTGACGGCTGTTCAGGTGGACCTTATTCCTGAAACTGACCCCACCCGCATTGTTTGTCGTGCGGAAGTACACTGTGCAGGGCAAACCGGCGTGGAAATGGAAGCATTAACTGCCGTATCTGTTGGGTTGCTGACCATATACGATATGTGCAAGGCAATAGACAGGGGTATGATCATCAGGGACATCCGCCTGCTTAAAAAGGAAGGCGGCAAGACGGGCCTCTGGACAAGAGAGGCCCACTCGTAAACTTCAACTATTTGCCGCGATGCGGGCTGGAGCTATAACGCATCATGACATCCGTGTCTTTCCAGCTGGCTTCCTTCAGAATTTCATCCGGAATCATATAACGATCCTGGGGAGCCACATCCTGGAATTTCACCACGCGCAGCACATCTCCATAAGGTAACTTGCGCAGCAGGCCATCTTTGTCGGTGGCCCGAACGATCATGGCATCCTTGAGCAGGGCGTAGACATAGAAATTACCGGGACGCAATTTACCTTCCTTATCCTTCCAGGTCACGGTAATGCGGGAATGTTCTTTGAAATCGTTGCGAATCATGAATGCATCTCCTTGGACTAAGCGCCACTAAACTAATCATCGTCCCTACCACAAAGCAAATAAGGACTACTTATTACAAAATCAAAAACGCTGACTTGCTTTATCAGGCACGCTCCGCCAAGATTTCGGCGATAACGGGATGTCCCCGATTTGTTGCAGCCAGGCGCGAGGTACAAATATGGCTACGGTTATGGAATTTGAAGACCACAGCAAGCAGGAAATCAAGTACTCCACTTGCTACATGTGTGCTTGTCGTTGTGGCATCAAAGTCACTGTAGAAGACAATAAGGTACGATTTATCCAGGGTAACCGCAACCACCCCATCAATCAGGGTGTGCTTTGTGCCAAAGGCTCTGCAGGCATTATGAAGCAGTATTCGCCGGGTAAATTGCGTAATCCACTGCGGCGTAAGCCCGGTACCGAGCGTGGAGCTGGAGAGTTCGAGGAAATTTCCTGGGACGAAGCTATTAACACCCTGACCGAAAGATTGGCCCATATCCGGGCCACCGATCCAAATAAACTCGCCTATTTTACGGGACGTGACCAGATGCAGGCGCTCACAGGATTGTGGGCGCAGCAGTTTGGAACCCTGAACTGGTCGGCCCATGGCGGCTTCTGTTCGGTGAACATGGCTACTGCCGGATTGTATATGCTGGGTCACGCGTTCTGGGAATTTGGTGATCCGGATTGGGATCGTACCAAGTATTTCATGCTCTGGGGTGTGGCCGAAGATCACTCCTCCAATCCCCGTCGCTTATACACATCTCCGAGCCCACG
>NZ_JACKYY010000001.1:0-128067 GCF_015100075.1 Acidithiobacillus sp. HP-11 | reverse complement strand
AGTCTATCCAACCTTTCAGTAAGGTNNNTGGATAGACTTGGCCAAGGAGAGTGCATTGCCACCCTTGGTGAAAGTCGCCTATACCATGCAGAACCACTGGGACGGCATTCTACGTTGGTTCGAGAGCCATCTSWSKAACNNCAMYCTGGAAGGTTTCAACAGTCTGCTCCAGTCCGCCAAATCCAGGGCACGGGGCTATCGCACCCACAAGAATTTTATTAACATGGCTTACCTCGTACTGGGTAAGCTGGATCTCAAGCTACCCACTTAAAACAGCGAGGAACCTGGTCCGTGGACGACACTGGTTGGCAGTGGCGCCAATGTTGCCATAGCCAATGTCGGTATGACCTATGCTTTCAACTCAAAAACTTCCTTAATCATGAATCTGGGCGCAGGAATAACCAGCAGCGCTCCGAGTTTTCAGCTAACTGCTACCATCCCTTATAATTTCTGATTTTTAATGTGGTAAAAAAAGAAGAGATAACTTATATCAGGTTATCTCTTCATTATATTTGATTAATGTTGGTCTTTTTACGGAGTGCCAGTTAATCCACGCATGCTGCTTAATATGGACTGGACCTGGGCGAGATTTTGGGTGTTCTCTTTGTTTTGGTTGATACCCAGGGTAAGCTTCATTTGATTCTGTATGATATTCATATTGGTACCTACCTGAGCTACTTGGAACAGTCCATTTGACCCTATCCCCTGGCGAATTGAGTTTCCACCATTATTTATAGCCATGGATAACTGTCCATTTTGTACGGTCATGGTCGTCGTATTGTTTACCCGATGTGCTCCTTCCGATAAGGGTAAGCCAGAACCTGCGGAAGTCGGTGAGCCTTTGACCACATTCATGGACATGCCGTTCTGAATGGAATTGCCGTTTCCTGCAATTTGAATGGCTTGAGTTACCCCCTGAATATTATTTATTCCGCTACCCTCAACCCGATTATTCGTATTTTGTGTAGCTTGAGGTAAAGATCCATTTACAGAGTAGGTGATAGTAGGCAGAAAAATATTTCCGGAACTGTTTAGTGCAACATTCATGGTGCTGCGCATGGGTGTTTGATTACTTCCGGACGTCCAGTTGGTTTGCATTTCGACGCCAAAATAAACTATAGATCCGCCAATGACACCGCGCCCTACTATTTTGGACAGTGCCTGATCGGAAACCGGAGTGAAACTGATTGGTAGTTCCTGTTTTAGTGTTATTGCCAAAGCAGCGGGACTGAGAAGCAGCGCCGAGGCAGCCATACAACAACCCGCCATGGCAGCGGTTTTGCGCAGTTGGTATCCATTCATGATGAGCCTCTCTCAAAGTGTATTTATGACTAAAAGTAATTTGCCTGATCAAAACCAAAGTGCGCCGGGGTCACTTTTGTATTGGGTAAAATGCCATGCAGCAGTTTAAGGGCACTGGGTGGTTCTGGTGGCGTCAGAAGCACCGAATGAGGTTCAAATCCTTTTCCAAATACAGCAAAAACAATCCTGTTCCAGTCCTTGAGAAACTGTTCTTTGGGCATGATGCGATTCCCCAGCGCAGGATCCGCCAGATAAACGTGTTTTTTGCCTGTTTTTTCAAGCACGACAAAATGTTTGTAGCCACCTAGATCCAATAATACAATGACCGGAATATGAATTTTATTAAGGTCTTCGGGGGAAAGCACATATCCCTCGCCCTTTAATCCGATTTTATCTACATACTTTTTAAGATCGAGCATTGAAAAGCCGACTTTTTTGACTTCTGCTGGATTGCTCACGGTGAACAGGCCTTTTATGACCTCTTCTTCGTCAACATTCTGGCCGAATGCATATTTGAGGATGGTTGCCAATGACGCTGCACCACAGGAAAAATCCGTGCGTTGCCGCACTACATGGATGAAGTGCATGCCTATCATGTTTACGACGGGCACATGAATCACGCCGGCCCCGGGAATTATGCCGCCAAAGGCTGCTGCCCTGACATCATTGCTTTGTGAGAGAGAAAACACTGCTGCAGTGATCAGGCTGGTTAAGAGGAAAGGACGTAAAATTTTAGATTCAAACATGATAACAGCCTCCTGATGAATTTTGTAAAACTGCCACCCCATAAGGGGTGGCAAAGTTTCATCTGGTGCTTACTGTGCGCTGGCGATAGCCATGGTATTGGACTGCTGGTTACCATTGCCGGCCGCGACGTTCAGACCGATGTTACCGGAAGCGTTCTGCAGGGCATTGCCGCTGACGCTGCTGGCATAGGTAGAAGCCACAGTGCCACCGAGGTTGGCATAAGCCATCTGGCTGACAGGTGCGCTAGCCGTCGCCATGGCATGGTTAGAGGCGACGGAAACCAGTGCCAGCCCATTCTGCTGCTGATTCTGGACGCCAGTGGCCACGTTGATGCCGATATTGCCTTTGGCATTTTGTGCTGCATTGCCATTAATGAAGCTGGAATCGGTGGTGTAGGTATCAGAGGACATGTTGCCGACTGAAAGCTGATTGGCAGCAGCAGTAGCGGAGGCCAAAGAATCACTCTTGCCTTTGCTGACATAGCTCAGAGCTGTAGAGTTACCCTGTTGATTGCTGGCGCCAGAAGCCAGATTCACCCCGATGTTTCCAGCGGCACCTTGCAGGGCGTTGCTGCCGATTCCGGCGGCATTGTTCTGGCCGGAGTAATACCAGCCCCAGCTCCATCCCCAGTCACCAAGCATCTCCGGATCCTGTGAGCTTGAGATTAAACCCATGGACTGGCTGGTTCCCGCAGTGGCTACGGCACTATAGCTCTTGGTTCCGGTGGCAATGGCCAGGGAGTTGCTCTGCTGATTGTTGAGTCCAGCAGCCTCGTTAAGACCGATGTTGCCAGTAGCGCCGCTCAGTACATTTCCGTATAACCCTGTTTCATTGCTTCCGCCGACCACTGACCCATAGTTCATGGAGCTGATGTTGCTTTCTAAAGCCATGTTCTGGTGAGTATGGGTGGCAGAATCAACCATACCGGCTTTATTGGCACTGGCGATAGAGGTGCTATTCTGCTGTTGATTGAAGCTGCCCGAAGCCATGTTCACCCCGATGTTTCCAGCGGCTCCCGCCAAGGCGTGGTCGGTCAAGTCGACAGCGTTAGCACCGCCATTGTACTGGTACGCCTGGTTTAGCTCTTGGCCCTGCGCAGTGTTGGTGGAAGCGTCGGACTTCATCGTTTTGTGGCTCACAGAAGCCAACGCCATGGAATTGCTCTGTTGGTTACTGATACCAGCAGCCTGGTTGACACCAATGTTGCCCGCAGTTTTGCTCAGCGCACTTCCACCAATAGCGGTGTTATTGGCGTTCCCCTCGTTGCCGTAATTGTCGACACTGGTGCTCGAACTCTGGCCGACATTCTGGTTAGTGCCGGTGGTTGCGGCAGAACTCACAGCCCTCTTGGCAGAGGATACAGCCAGATTATTCTGCTGCTGGTTGAAGATGCCAGAGGTCATGTTGGCACCGATGTTGCCGGAGGCACTCGAGAGAGCGTTGTCACTCATGGTGACATTGTTGCTGCCGTTGGACATCTGGATAGCATAATTACTGCTCTGGGCCTGGGTTGCCGAGACAGCAGCAGTTGATGTGGCATGGGTCTTGCCATTAGCGGCCAGGGAACCGGCGTTGGACTGCTGGTTCTGGTTGCCGGTGGCGATGTTGACGCCAACGTTGCCCTTGCTGCCCATACCAGCATTACCTAACATGCTGGCATCGTTAGAGGAATTATAATATGAATTCTGGCCGTTGATGTAGCTCTGCTGAGCGTTGGCGACGCTGGCGCCGGTGGCTGGGGTAACCTGTGCGAACGCCATGGGAGCGGCCACAAGGGCAGCGATGGCAATGGCAACTGGGCTTAACTTAATCGAGGTTTTCATGCTATTCTCCTTGAGTGGGTTGGAACACAAACAACAAAGTAGGTACTGCCTAGTGAATCACCCCGGGGGCTATCCCGAGTGCGAAACTGTTGGCTGAGGTGTTGCCAGATCCTGAAACTTGGTTGATCTGGGCAATGCCTTCAGCGCCTTTGAAAGCCGTGGAACTGACTTCCACATTATTCAAACCGTTGGGTGTTGATGTCGCAACATGTTCTGATGAGGCAGTAACGTTTTGCGACAAAATGCTGTTCGATACGGGTCTGCTTGCTCCAATAATCATCTGAACGCTGTTGGCTTGAGCGTTACCTGATCCGGCGACTTCGTTAATGGCCATGACACCTGAACCATTAACAAATGCATTGCCTTTAATGACGCTGCTCGTCTGATTTATAAAAGTTTCCTGGGGTGCAGCAGCAGCGCTCATTGAATACCCGACAAATACCATGGCCAATCCTAAGATAACTCCTGATTTCATTGCGTTCTGCCCCTTTAATCTGAAAAATCAGTTAGCGATTTGTCGACATGCTCATGGTTTGGAGATTGTTTCCCGCGCCCCATTCGATGGAGGTTTTACCGCCGCCCGAGCGGTTCTGCAGTTCATCCCAAAGAACCACGTCATTACTGTTGCGACCAATCGTAGGCAGATTAACTGGAATACCTTTGCCCGAAACTTTCGCCAACTGTTGATCAGATACCTTGCTGTCTATTCCAAATTGATGAGTTGCGTTGCGTGTTCCAGCGAGCATTTTTTGTAAATTTGTTTGTTGATGAAACAGGATTGCTTCCTTCTGAATTTGCTTGCCAGATACCAAGGTATCTGCTTGCGACAATCCAACAAAGGGTACGAAGGATACCAAGCTGAAAGCTAATATTGACCATTTATAATTTACGGCGATCCTATGAAGTGTGTTCATTTTCGTAGCACCATGAAGTTGACTGTACGTTCACCATTAGCAGTTATCGTGCCACTTATTAAATTATATATAGAACAGCATGTTAATTATTTTTGAGCGGAAGGTTCTTGAGCCTGGATCACTTGTGTGTAACAGGATGATGACCACGCTTACACAAAGAATTCAGCTATAGTAGTAAATTGATAATAAAAACAATCATGAAGAGATCTTTGTATGATTGTAATTTTTTTGATACGGCCGATTCTGTTGTTAGTTTATATGTTGATTTAAAATGGTTTTAAGAATAAATATCTCACTGATATCTTGAAAATAACGTACTGAATGTGGAACGGTTTTTTACGCAAAAAAAACCGGCCCCCATCAGGAGGACCGGTTTTACGATACTACAGACTGCGGGTGACGAGGCTTAGAAGCCGCCCATACCACCCATGCCGCCCATACCACCCATGTCACCACCCATATCACCGCCTGCCTTGTCATCCTTCTTGGGCAGTTCGGTAACCATGGCTTCCGTGGTGATCATCAGGCCGGCAATGCTGGAGGCCTTCTGCAACGCGGTGCGGGTAACCTTGGTCGGGTCAATGACGCCCATTTCGAACATGTCACCATATTCGTCGGTGGCGGCGTTGTAACCATAACCATCCTTACCGTCGACCACCTTGTTCAGAATAACGCTGCCTTCACCACCGGCGTTAGCCACAATCTGCCGCAAAGGTTCTTCAATGGCGCGACGAATGATGGCCACACCCATATCCTGGTCATGGTTGGCAGCCTTGAATTTCTCCAGGGCGTGACGGGCGCGGACCAGAGCCACACCACCACCGGGGACAATGCCTTCCTCGACAGCTGCACGGGTAGCGTGCAGGGCGTCTTCGACACGTGCCTTCTTTTCCTTCATTTCCATTTCGGAACCGGCACCGACCTTGATGACCGCAACGCCGCCGGCCAGTTTGGCGACCCGTTCCTGCAGTTTTTCACGGTCGTAGTCGGAGCTGGCATCTTCCATCTGACGACGGATCTGCTCGACGCGGGCCTTGATTTCGCTCTGCTGGCCAGCACCATCAATAATGGTGGTATTTTCCTTGTCAATGACGATTTTCTTGGCCTGACCGAGGTCGGCAAGGGTGGTGCTTTCCAGTTTCATGCCGATTTCTTCGGAGACCACGCGGCCGCCGGTGAGAATGGCCATGTCTTCGAGCATCGCCTTGCGACGGTCACCAAAGCCGGGCGCCTTGACGGCAGCAACCTTGATGATGCCCCGCATGGTGTTGACGACCAGGGTCGCCAGGGCTTCGCCTTCCACGTCTTCAGCAATGATCAGCAACGGACGGCTGGACTTGGCGACCTGTTCGAGGACCGGCAGCATGTCGCGAATGGAAGAGATTTTCTTGTCGTGCAGGAGGATGTAGGGATTCTCCAGATCTGCAACCATCTTGTCCTGGTTGTTGACGAAGTAGGGGGACAGGTAGCCGCGATCAAACTGCATACCTTCCACGACGTCCAGTTCGTTGTCGAGGCCAGAGCCTTCTTCGACCGTGATGACGCCTTCGTTACCCACTTTTTCCATGGCTTCGGCAATGATTTTGCCGATGGAGTCATCAGAGTTGGCAGAAATGGTGCCAACCTGGGCCACTTCCTTCTGGGTTTTGCAGGGCTTGGACTGCTTCTTCAGCTCTTCGACAATAACGGCGACCGACTTGTCGATGCCGCGCTTCAGGTCCATGGGGTTCATGCCAGCGATGACGGCCTTGAGGCCTTCGCGGATGATGGCCTGGGCCAGAACCGTGGCGGTGGTGGTTCCATCACCGGCTTCATCGGAAGCCTGGGAGGCGACTTCTTTCACCATCTGTGCGCCCATGTTTTCGAACTTGTCGGCCAGTTCAATTTCCTTGGCGACGGAGACACCGTCCTTGGTGATGGTGGGGGCACCGAATGATTTGTCGAGCACCACATTACGACCCTTCGGGCCCAGGGTGACCTTGACGGCATCGGCAAGTACGTTGACGCCGCGCAACATTTTTTCGCGGGCGTGTTCAGCAAAGGCAACTTGTTTGGCTGGCATAAATACTCCTCAAAATAAATGAATAAGGGTTGATATATTCAGCAACGCTTACTTTTCGATGACCGCCATGATGTCGTCTTCACGCATCACCAGCAGCTCTTCGCCTTCCACCTTAATTTCGGTGCCGGCATATTTGGCAAACAGGACGTGATCCCCTTTTTTGACATCAAGGGCACGGACTTTGCCGTCTTCCAGAATTTTGCCGTGACCAGCAGCGACGATTTCGCCACGCACGGGTTTTTCCTTGGCCGTATCGGGAATGATGATCCCACCGGCGGTCTTCTGCTCTTCTTCCAGACGACGAATAACGACGCGATCATGTAAAGGACGCAGTTTCATTGAGCATTTCCTCGTTTTTACAAGTGAATGGATGTCTTCATCCTGGGTGTTGTTAGCAGTCACACCCATCGAGTGCTAATCATAGGCGCTGAGATTTCTCTGTCAAGGGGGCACTACATGATTTTAGTGCGCTGTCCGATCATCCGGCGCTTTTTAGGCAAGCGGCGCCCAGAGCCCGGAAAGGCTCTGCAGCAATATCCGATCCGCACCCTGTAAGCGGTGATTGATACCGGGTAGGGCGCGCACGGCGAGCTGTTCACAATGAGCGTGGGCTGCGAATTGATAGCTTTGCTGCAGGGGAACAGCCTCATCGTCAGTACCATGCAGGATTTCGACCGGACAATGCAGATGCACCGGGAAGCGCAGTAAATCATAGCGCCAGCTGTCAGCCACCAGGTCGAAGCGCATGCGCAATTCACCCAGGCCGTAATGATCCTGCCAACAGCGCAGGTTGCTGGTTTGCCAGCGGTGTTGATCTTCCGGTGAAAGGGTTTGAAAGATTGTCTGAATGAAGTTATAGGCAGGTGCAATCAGCAGGAGGGCGCGCAAGCGTTCCGGCCAGCGTGTCGCGGCAAGGGTGGCCAGCCAGCCGCCCATGCTGGAGCCGACCAGAATGACAGGCCGGTTTTCCAGCATTTGCAGAATCAGGCGGAGGTCTTCCAGATAACGAGAGAGGGTCAGCTGTTCAAAAAGTCCATCAGAGCGGCCGACGCCCCGGGGATCAAAGCGCACCCACGACCACCCCTGATTTTGTGCATATTCGGCCAGAAGTCGGGATTTGGAGCCATTCATGTTGGAAGCAAAGCCCGGCAGAAAAATGCCTACCGGGTCTTGATGGGTTTCGTGAATGAGTCCGGCAAGGCGCTCACCGTTGGCATGAACAAGCGTAAAGGGGCGTTCGGCAGAAGGCATCATGGCTGTGGCTCCACATAAAAAAGGGCGACACTATAGTCGCCCTAAAACCACAAAGGAGGAAAGAAACATGCGCTCGCAATCCAAACTTACTGATGCAGATCGCCTAAATATATTAGCAAATGGTGACGCTCCTTGCAAATAACATCCCGACCGGTCGGAAAAAAGAAGGGCGAAATCCGAAGATTCGCCCTAAAACCACCAAAGGAGGAAGAAACATGCGCTCGCAACCTATCACAGCCGCTTGCATAAGGTTGGAGCATGGACCATTCAAAAAGTTCCTGAGCAGCAAAATTTTCTTCAGCCTAAAAATGGCAGTTGCCGTGGGTGATTTGCAGCGACTTTTGTTCTGAGCCGTTGTTGTTCTTGGCGAAATCCTGCGCCCGTCAGGAGAGCTGTTTGAGCCCGTAGGGCGAGTTCTCTCCTGACAGCAGGATGAGCCGTAGAACAACAGGCGAGGAACAACGGAGCAAAAAGCACCCACGGCAACTGCCATTTTTAGGTTCAAGGCCGGTTGTGAAGTTCTGCTCAGCAGGGCTGTGGCCTGCTTGTTGCTAGTAACTGAGAAGGGTAGGCTGCAATACTTTCCCCATTGAAGCCCTTACGGAGGCTTTCATCTACAGGTTCGGGAGCGAAATCGGTATGGTTGTTCTGCAGGCACATAGGGCCCTTTGGGCCAGGTTCATTATTTTATGTAGTGCAGTTCTGTTATTTGGGCTGAGTGCCGGTTATGCCCATGCTGATCATTTTCTCAGTCCGGATCAGGCGTTCAGCTTTTCCGCGAAGTTGTCCAGTCCCGACCATCTGCAGTTGCGCTGGGATGCAGCACCCGGTTATCACCTTTATAGAGATCGCATTCAGGTCTCGGTGCTGCCCAGCAGTATTTTGTTGGGAAAATACACGCTTCCCAAGGGGGTGATGCTAAACGACCCGGCTTTTGGAAAAATGCGGGTTCTGGAGGGCGAGAACAGCGTCATCATTCCTTTCTCGGTCAAAGGCACCCCGCCGGGCACGCTGACCGTCAAAGCCACTTATCAGGGCTGTGCCAACGCGGGGGTTTGTTATCCCGAACAAAGCAAGACGGTACAGCTGTCCTTGCTGGCCCCGGCTTCCGCACCGATACCGACCGCTTCGCTACCCAGTCCCCATTCCCGGTCTTCACAGGTAAAAAGTAGCAGTAATGCCGGAGTATTGGCGGGCGCTCTGCAGGACAGTTTCTGGCTGACTTTGGGACTGTTTTTTGTTGCCGGTCTGGGGCTGGCTTTTACACCCTGTATATTTCCGATGATTCCTATTTTGTCTGCGCTGATTGTCGGGCAGGAAGCCAAACGGGGCGCACAGAAATCCCGGGCTTTTACTTTGTCGCTGGCTTATGTTTTGGGCATGGCGTTGACTTACACCATTGCGGGCGTGTTGGCAGCAATCACGGGCGCCTACCTGCAGGCTGTTTTTCAGAACCCCTGGATTCTGGGTGCATTCGCATCGATATTTGTGTTATTGGCGCTTTCCATGTTCGGGTTTTATGAGTTGCAAATGCCCAGTAGTTTGCAAACCCGACTTTCCGGCTTGGGAAAGGGCGGACATCTGTTCAGTAGTTTTGTCATGGGAGCCTTGTCGGCGCTCATTGTCGGTCCTTGTGTGGCGGCACCATTGGCAGGGGCCTTATTGTTCATTTCCCAGACAGGTAATGTATTTTTGGGCGGACTGTCGCTGTTTGTCCTGAGTCTGGGGATGGGCTTGCCCCTCTTGATTATCGGGACTTCAGCGGGGCGGTTGTTGCCGCGTGCCGGTGCCTGGATGGACGCAGTCAAGGCCATATTTGGCGTGCTGATGTTGGGGGTGGCCATCTGGCTGATGGCCCGGGTGCTGCCAGGAGCAGTCAGTCTGGCGCTTTGGGCAGCTCTGGCCGTGATTTCCTCTATCTACCTGGGGGCGCTGGACGCTTTGGGGGCTGAAGCCACAGGCTGGAGACGCTTCCGGAAAGGCGTGGGAATCCTCGTGCTTGCCTATGGTCTGGTGATGGGGATGGGCGCGTTGAGCGGTGCCAGTGATCCACTACAGCCGTTCTCAAGAGTCCTGGAGGCGGGAAAAGGTGCAGACCGCTCACAGCAGGCTGCTTTGCACTTTAGCATAGTAAAAAGCCCCCAAGCCCTCGATGCTGCATTGAAGCAGGCTCATGGTAAACCCGTCCTGGTGGATTATTGGGCCAGCTGGTGCGTGGAATGCGCACGCATGGACAAGGTGACCTTCGCGACGCCAGAGGTGGAAAATGCCCTGCACAATCGGGTATTAATCCGCGTGGATGTGACCCGGGATGACGCCAATAGTCGGGCTTTGTTGAAGCGCTACAATCTGGTTGGCCCGCCGGCATTTATGGCCATAGGCGCAAATGGTCAGGTGCAGGCCCAGCAGGAGGGTTATTTGGGGCCCCGGGCCTTCATGCGCTGGCTGCCCAAATCCTGACGGGCAGGCGGCCGATTCCTCCAGACCTAGTGTCCTGCCGCCTTTTTCAGCGGCCCACCCTTCAATACATAGAGCGTGCCGCAGTAGGGACACCGGGCTTCGCCCGTTTCTTCAATCTTGAGGAATACCCGGGGGTGACCGTTCCAGCGGCTCATCTCCGGCTGTGGGCAATAGAGCGGTAAATGTTGGGGTTCCACCTCGGTGAACCCTTTGTTGCAGCAGTGAATGGCGTTTTTCATGGTTCAGGCGACGTGATGCAACCATTCGGGATGATCATCCCGACGCCCAGCGACCGTATCAAAATAACGGCTTTGCAGCTGGCTGGTGATGGGCCCCCGACTGCCACTACCAATGACTCTTCCGTCAATTTCGCGAATCGGCGTGACTTCGGCGGCGGTGCCCGTAAAGAAAGCTTCATCGGCAATATAAAATTCATCGCGGGTGAGTTGTTTTTCAACAATGGGAATGCCGGCATCCCGGGCAAAACGGAGAATCGTGTCGCGGGTTATGCCTTCCAGGGCACTGGTCAGGGTTGGTGTATAGAGAATGCCGTCGCGCACCATAAAGACGTTTTCTCCGGAACCTTCGGCTACATAGCCTTCACGGTCCAGCAGCAAGGCTTCATCATATCCGCAGGACGAGGCTTCGCGCTGGGCCAGCATGGAGTTCATATAATTGCCGGTAGCCTTGGCTTTGCACAGGTGGATGTTCACCTGATGACGATTGAAGGAACTGACCTTGACGCGGATGCCTTTTTCAAGCGCCTCCTGCCCCAGATAACTGCCCCAGCTCCAGGCAGCAATGAGGGCATGGACTTTCAGGCCCTTGGCAGACAGGCCCATGCCTTCGGCGCCATAGAACAGCAGCGGGCGAATGTAGGCAGACTCCAGCTGGTTCACGCGAATCACTTCCCTGGTGGCCGCGTTGATTTCTGCTTCCGTGAATGGTACGTCCATCTGCAGGATTTTGGCGCTGTTGAACAGCCGTTTGGTATGCTCCGGCAAACGAAAAATGGCGGCTCCCTGGGGAGTGGCATAAGCCCGCTCGCCCTCGAAACAACCCATGCCATAATGGAGGCTGTGGGTCAGTCCATGCACCGTAGCTTCTCTCCAGGGCACCATTTTGCCATCAAACCAGATAAAACCGTCACGATCCGCCATGGACATTTTTACTTCTCCTTAATCCGTATAACTGCCAATCCATTCCTGCCAGATGACTCGCACCTTTTCTGAGGCGTCCTGCAAAGCCTCCCAATGCGGGGTATCATCGGCATGAACATTGTTTTCCTGCAAGTTCAGCCAGCGTTCGTTTTCTACTTGCCGGTACAGTTTCCAGGCATGCAGCAAATCAGAGCCTTGTTGGGCATTCCAAACACCGGATTGCACCAAGGCCCTGATGGCTGCTGCGGTGCCGGTATTCTGACACAAATCCGGCTGCTCCGGGCAAGCGCCTAGCATAGCAAATTGTACAAGAAACTCGATATCTGTCAGTCCACCCGGGCTTAATTTCAGATGAAAAGCTTGTGGGGCTATGTTTTTATTGTCGAAAATACGTTTTCTCATGCTCCGCACGGCACTTTTCAAGGTCTCGGCGTCTCTTTCGGAACCCAAAATGGCATGACGCAATTGTTCGAATCGTGCTCCTAACTGTGAATCGCCGGCTACCCAGCGGGCGCGGGTCAGGGCCTGATGCTCCCAGGTCCAGGCGGATTGGTGCTGGTAGCGGCTGAACGTCTCCATACTGCTGACCAGAGGACCGGATTGGCCACTGGGGCGCAGGCGCATGTCAATTTCATACAGTATGCCTGCGCGGGTCAGCGTGCTGAGCAGGTGGATGAGCCTTTGTCCCAGGCGGGCATACCAGGTGGAGGCGGGAAGGGGGGCTGGACCGTCACTTTCCGCCTCAGGCGGGGCGTCATATAAATAAATCAGATCCAGGTCCGAGGCGAAGCCCATTTCCTGACCGCCCAGCTTGCCCAAAGCGATGACCGCAAATGACGCTGTCTGTCCATCCTGAGTGCAGATCCGGCCATGGCGGCGTTCCATTTCCAGCCGGGCCCAATCCAGCGCGGTTTGCAGGGTAAGTTGTGCCAGCTCGCTGAGTTGCCGCAGTAACGACTCAATGGATAACTGCTGCGTCCAGAAGCTGGCCGCAAGGCGTACCAGTTCGGCATTTTTAAAGCGCCGCAGGGCATCCATGCGTTCTTCCTGGTCTTCCGCATACTGTAGTTGGGCGTGGAGAATTTCCGGCCATTGCCCGGGCTGATGGTTGTTGCTGAGTACATCATCGAGCAGCACGGGAAAGCGGGCGAGTTGCTGCGCTAACCAAGGACTGTGTAGCAGCGTGCTGCAATGCTGCAGATAGCGGGGGTTTTCGGCGAGGAGCGCGAGGTAATTGGCTTTGCTGAGTATGGCTTCCAGCAGGTTCAGAAAATGTTGAAGAAGCGCTTCGCTATCGGCTTCCTGTGCACAAATTTCCAGTATCTGCGGCAGCAAATTATCCAGACGCTGGCGTCCTTCCGTGGATAGCCGCAAAGAGACATCCCGACTATGGGCAAAGCGCCAGAGTCGTGACCAGCTTTCTGTCGGATTTGGAAAATGCAGTTTCTGGAAAATATTCTCAGGGAGCATGTCCAGAGTATGGTTTTGGGCATGTAGCCAGAGTTGCCGTCCCTGTTCCGGCGTATTGCTGGAATGCGCAGTTTGCGGAGCCAGGGTTTGTAAAAAAATGTGATGCACTTGCTGACGCAAACAGTCCAGATCCATCCGGAAACTGTCCACATCCTCATAGTGCATGGCGCAAGCCAGTCGCTGCCATTCGTTCTCATTGCGGGGAAGTTGCTGGGTTTGCTGGTCCTGGACCATCTGCAGGCAGTGCTCGGTATTACGAAAAAAACCGTAGGCCCTGCCCAATAACAGAAAATCGGATTTTGGCAGTAGATCCAATTCGTAGAGAATATCCAGCGTGCTGAGCGTGTTGGTATTGCGTAGTTGGGGGGTACGCCCCCCATGGATGATCTGGAGTGATTGACAGATAAATTCGATTTCGCGAATCCCGCCTTGTCCTTTTTTAATGTCCTGACTGCTTTCGCCCTGCTCGGCATCCATCAGGGCCTTGACCTCACGGAGTCCCTGCAGGGCGGTAAAGTCCAGATAGCGGCGGTAAACAAAAGGCCTCAGCATTTCCAGCACTTTTGCACCAAAATCCAGGTTACCCGCTACGGGTCGGGCTTTGATGAAAGCGTAACGCTCCCAGCCCCGCCCATGGACCTGATAATAGTGCTCCATGGCGGCAGCACTGATGCAGAGGGGGCCGGCATCCCCGAAAGGACGCAGACGCATGTCTATGCGAAAGCAGAAACCTTCGGCGCCGGGTTGATCCAGCGCCTGAATCAGCCAGCGCCCCAAACGGCTGAAGTATTCACTGTTTTCTAGGGAACGGGGACCATTACTGCTGCCATTTTCGCTGAAGCAGAAAATGAGGTCGATATCCGAGGATAAATTCAGCTCTTTTCCACCAAGTTTGCCCATGCCGATGACCGCGAAAGCAACTGCCTCTCCGGCATCGTTCTCGGGATATCCATAGGCTTGTTGCAATAAGGCCTGGCCGTATATGCAGGCCTGCTGTAGACAGGTTTCGGCCAAAGCGCTGACAGCCGCTACGGTTTCCGACATGTGCTCACCCGCCATGCGATCGCGCCAGATGATTTCAACCATCCGTGCATTGCGATAGCGCCGTAATGCCGTGTTGAAGGCCTCAGGGCTGTGGTCCTTCAAGTCGGGAGGCGGGGTGACTTCGCCCTTGGCCAGGCGGAGCAGGTGCTGGGGGTGATACTGCAGATGTTGGCGCAGAAAGGGGCTGGCACAGGCAACCTGCAAGCAATGCCGGAAAAAACCTGCACCCTTATCCAGCAGATTGTTGCGTTGGGTTTCCGAAAATGTTGCCCAGATGAGCTTGATCATTTCTTCTATGGCTTCCCTGTCTACAGGAATTTGCTGGAGAATTTCGGTGATCAGGGTGGGTAAGCGCGTCCCGGTTTTCGGGGGCATGGATTTTGGGCTTTCACCCATCGGATTTTCAGGCACAGGTCTCCGGGACATGGGGCTATTCCTTGGCAGGTCATGCATGTTCACAGTGTACCTGAAGATGGTTATGATACGATCCCTGTAATCCCCGTATATTTTCTTTTGCTACTCAGGAACTTCGCGTATTTCCTCGGCATTTTTACCGACATCGACCGGGCATCATGGCTGATGCCCATGCTGATGCCCCGCATCAGGCAGGACTGCGACAGTCCCTGCGCAGCCTGGCTGTTGGGTTCGCCCGGGTTTCAGCAGTGCTGGTCGCGGGTGCGATGCTGCTGATACTCGCCGCCTATCTGCTTTTCATATATAGGCCGGAATTGCTCCGGGATTGTCTGCGCAACGCCCTGGTAGAGCATTTCTCGGAACCCGTGCAACTGAGTGTCATCCGGACCGGATGGAAGGGCGGACCCACTGTGCAATTTCAGCACTTGCTGATCGGGTCTGCCGCCCATCCGGATTTGTCCCTGAACGACGTGGACTTGCAGTTTTTTGCCTTGCCGTTGTTCGCGGGCGATCTGCTGGTCAGAGAGCTGGACGTGGCCAGTGGTTCTGTAAAAATCCTCAAAAATGACTGGGGGCATTGGCAGTTGGCCGGACTGAAACCGGGTCATTCCAACGGTCATTTCAATCTCAAACTGGATCCAGCACGCCTGCAAATCCAACATTTTTTGATTGAACTACCGGATAATCAGCATTCATCAGACCTGCATTTGCAGTGGCTCAGTACCGGCGGCTTACGACCGGACATGCAGATTCATCTTGACTGGGCAAAAGGCGGCAGTCTGGAGTACGCGGGTGCAGCAGGAAATGGGCAATGGGCGCTACATGGCCTGCCCGTGGCCTGGTTGCATGAGCTGGATGGCCGTTTCCCTGCGCTGCAGGGAATGCTGAGTGCAAAGGGTAGTCTGGTCTGGCAGGATGGCTTGCTCAGCGCTTTGGACGGTCATTTTCAATGGCAACATCCGGGTTTTACAGGGCGGAAAGCGACCGGGGTGCAAGGGCAGCTCCGTTGGCAAGGGTTTACTCATTCGGGGCAGCTTGAGATTTCACCAATCAGCGGGATCAGTGCGCAGCCCTTGTCCGCCCGCTTGCGTCTCCACTGGAAGGGGCGATTGCAGGGTGATTTCAGTGCCAAGCGCTTGCCTGTTCAGCTGGTTATGGACATCGCCGGCCCTTTGTTGCCAGCGCACTGGCAAAACTGGCGCCAATCATCCTGGCACGGAAACTTGCGGGACATGCAGGTACATTTTGCAAGAATCCGGAACTCCCAAAAGCTGGGCTGGCAACTACAAACCCGGCTGGACGATCTGGATATTCCCGCTCTGGGCCAGGCCCCAGGTCTGGACGGTTTGAGCGGCCATCTTGATTTTCAACCGCAACAATTCAGTCTGCATTTGCAAAGCCGACAACTGAAGGTATTTTGGCCGCGTTATTTTGCGCATTCCTGGTTTTTACAAAAAGTATCGGGGCATATTTCCGGTCGCTGGAATGCTCAGCACTGGTCTTTGCAGGCTGCCCCTTTGCTTGTCCATGGTCCTGGAGATTTGCAGCTAACTGCCAGCATCGGTCCACAACAATTGCATTTGCAAGCCCGACTGCAGCACCTGCCGGCACGCGACATCAACACTTTTCTGCCGAATCAGGGAATTTCACCGGCATTGCAGCGCTGGCTTTCCATGGCCTTTCTCAGTGGCACTCTGGACAAGGCAGATTTGCGTTGGCGAGGCCCCTGGCAGCATTTGCCCCAAAACCACAATCATGACCATCTCAATCTGCAGGCGCATTTTCACAATGTGCATTTGCATTACGCAGCACGCTGGCCCGATGCGGAGCATCTGGATGCCCGTTTGCTGTGGACTGGAAATACATTGACCGTTCGCAGTCACGGGGATATTTCCGGTATTCCGGTGCGGGAGGCGCAAGTTTCTATTGGCAATCTGGATACGGCACTTGCATCGCCTCTGTATGCAGAAATCAATACGCCTCTGGCTATGGCAAAACTGCTGCCCTGTTTGCGTCAGACCCCGATTTTACGCCATGCGCAAACGCCGCCCCTGCAACTTTCCGGGGAAGGACAGTTGCATCTGGCCCTGAAGGTGCCATTTCATCATGAAAAAACCCAGGTACAGGGTGTGCTTGCTTTGCAAAAAGCCGGTGTGAAAATGGGAAACTGGCGAGCTGAATCCATTTCGGGACCCATTCATTTTCAGCGAGATGCCATCAATGCCAAAAACCTGCAGGGTCAGTTTGTGGGCGGCCCCGCACAAGTGAGTTTACAAGCCAAAGCGCTTGACCAGCAGACTCATCTGCAGATGCAATTGCAGGGGTCGCTGCAGGCCGGGCAGTTACCGCTGCCGCAATCCTGGCAATCCAGACTGCATGGAGTGATTCCTTATCAGGTATCCGGAACTCTGGAAAATGGCAGACTGCGCTTATTGGGATCTGCCCGGTTACAGCGTAGTCGCAGTTCCCTCCCGGCACCCTTTAATTGGAGTTATGCGGATGAGACCCCCGTCAGCATCTCCGGACAGGGGCTTTGGGATCGTGCTTTTGATCTGACTGTTCACGCCGCTCAAGGCCAAGCCCGGCTGAGCTGGAAAAGCGAAGGCAGGCATTGGCAGTGGCGGGCTGCAGCGCTGCGTCTGGGTGCTGGCCCTCTTCCCAAAATGCCCGGCTACGGCGTGAGGATAGATGGACAGGGTCAGGTTCTGCCTGTGGATGAATGGTTCGCTCTCTTACCGGCAGGTGGCCCGGGAGGCAGCTTGCCAACCACTCGTTTTGACCTGCATTGGCAGCAAGTGCAACTGCTGGGACAGGTTTGGCAGCATACCCGGATGCAGGGAGAAGCCCGTGGCCGTAATTGGCATTTGCGCTGGCGCAGTCCTCAGTCTGCAGGCAAGCTCACTTATCAGGCGGCAAGGATTCCGGCACAAGCGGCCGCCATTCACCTGAATGTGCAGAAACTGGTACTCAGCCCTGCGCAGACCGAACCTCTGCAGTCTGCCCGGCGGGCTTCAGGAATGACTTCTTCTCCGGCCTGGGCCTCAGGTGGTCCACTGGACCTGGATGCCCATATGGACCATCTGGATTGGCGGGGGCATCTTGCCCATGATGTGAGCTTACAGGCGGAACGCTCGCCAAGCGGCTGGCAACTGTCGGCTTTGAAAGGGGAGTGGCTCGGCAGTCACTGGGACCTCAGCGGGGCATGGCTGCCCCATGATGGCGGCATGACTACCGTGCAGGGAACCGTGCAAAGCCATAATATCGGCCCGGCGCTGGAAGCGCTGGGGATGAACAGTCTGGAATACGGGCAAGCCCGCTATACGGGGAAAATTTCCTGGCCGGGCGCACCCTGGAATTGGAATGTGCAGCATCTTCAGGGGACAATCCAGTCCCATATAAAAAACGGCCGCCTCAAAAAAATGGGGACGGATGTGTCCTGGCTGGTTTATGTGAACCCAACAACCCTGCTGAAAGACCTGCTCACTCTGGATTACCGCCCACTATTTGGAGAGGGTTTGTTTTTTCATGCGCTTTCGGCAAAGTTTGTGCTCGGGAAGGGTTTGGCACGCAGTCAGGATATTCGCCTGAACTCCAGTGCGCTGGCCATGCATGGAGCAGGAACTCTGGACATGGTTGATCAGCAAATGAACCTGAATTTGCAGGTTTACCCTTTACAGAGTTTTGATTGGCTTCTAGGAGATTTCCCGCTGCTGGGCCCGGCACTGTTTGGGCATTCGGGTAAGGTGCTAGAATTAAACTATCTAGCCCAAGGCTCTTGGGAGCACCCCATGGTTACTCGCATATCGTCGTCGTCAGCAAAGGATAAATAACGCATGGACGCTCAGCTTGCCGTGATTCAGATGGTTTCTTCGGATATCCCTTCAGAAAATTTTGAGCAAGCCGCAGGGCTGATTCGGGAGGCCGCTCGTGAGGGAGCGAAGCTGATCCTGCTGCCCGAGAATTTTGCCTTTATGGGACGTCATGAAACAGACAAACTCGCGCTGATGGAACCTGATGGTGAAGGTGTTATTCAGTCCTGGCTGGCGGATCAGGCGCGGCAACAGGACTGCTGGCTGGTGGGCGGCAGCATCCCCATTGCGGCGCCTGACGGACGCTGCTTTGCAGCTTGTCTGGTTTACGATAATGAAGGCCAGCGCCGTGCGCGTTACGACAAAATCCATCTTTTTGATGTCAATCTGGCTGGTGGGGAAACCTATCGTGAATCCCGCAGTATCGCGCCGGGCAAGCTGCCCGTTCAGGTAGAAACCCCTTGGGGTCAACTGGGGCTCTCCATTTGTTATGATTTGCGTTTCCCGGAGTTGTATCGTCATTACGCTGGTGCCGAACTGCTGGTGGTGCCAAGCGCTTTCACCCGACAAACGGGTGCCGCCCACTGGGAAAGTTTGCTGCGCGCCCGAGCCATCGAAAATCAGGCGTACGTGCTGGCTGCCGATCAGGGTGGTCTGCATCAGAATGGTCGCCAGACGTTTGGCTGCAGCATGATTATTGACCCCTGGGGGCAGGTCCTGGCCCGCATGGAACAGGGGCCGGGATGGGTGATGGCTGGAATGGACAGGGATTACCTGCAAAGTTGCCGAAAGCAGTTACCCGCTCTGCAACATCGGCAACTGGACTGAGGGTTTCCTACCAGGCGATATAGGCATAACCTTTTTGCTGCAGGGTAATGAGATCCACCGCGCCGCTAAACACGGGCACCGCCTGTGGAATCAGATCTGCCTTGTCGATGTGGATGGTTTTCATGGTCTGTTCACAGGCGTTGAAAACCACGCCATACATGTGCAGGCTTTCTACCTGTTCCATAATGAATTTTTCGTAATGTTGATGATTTTTCGGGGCCTTGACCAGCAACCAGAGGCCGGGTCCGAAGCAGTCGATGACAATGTCGGCATCGCTGTTGAAATGGCCGAGGACGACGGCAGCACTATGCAGGATGTCCAGAATATAAGCCGGATCGGACTTGTTGAGTTGAAACACTACCTTGTTTTTGGTTGGCCCCATCATGCCCTGGGCGTTGCCCTGATTGCTGATGGCCAGGGCACCGACTCCAGCAACAGCAGCAATACCTCCGATAAACTGACGACGGGAATGGTTTTTGGATTGGGTCATGCTATTCTCCTGAGCTTTACAGATAAGACATCCCTTGAAGCATAGCAATAATTAAGCCGGGGAATGCGCGAAGACCGGAGGAGCGTTGAGATGTTGCAGGTTTTTATGGTTGGGGAGTGTGCATGAAGCAGTTTAACGGAGCGTTTTTTCGCGACTTGTGGCGTATCAGCAAGCCATACTGGTGGCATTCAGAAGAGCGCTGGAGTGCGCGGGGTGTTTTCGCGTTGATCATTATTCTCAACCTGTTTATGGTATTTATTTCCTACCGCATTACCCAATGGTATGCCGTTTTCTGGAATGCCTTGCAGCGTTTTGCCGTCAATGCGGCCTGGCATCAGATGCTGATTTTTCTGTTGCTGGCGACAGCCTACATCATAGCCGCCGTATCCCAGACTTTTTTTACCCAGATGCTGGAAATCCGCTGGCGACGTTGGCTGACCCGCCATTATCTCGACAACTGGTTGTCCAAAAGCACATTTTACCATATGCAGGTGCTCGGCGATGGCACAGATAACCCCGACCAGCGTATCAGCGAGGATCTGGCCAGTTTTACCAGCCAGACCCTGAACATCATCATTGGCCTGCTCAGTTCAGTAACGACTCTGGCGGCCTTTGTGTTCATGCTCTGGGAATTGTCGGCCATGATTACCATCCCCTGGAATGGGGCTTTATACACCATTCCCGGTTATCTGGTTTGGGCTGCATTGATATACGCCGTATTTGGAACCATTCTGACAGCGCTTATTGGCCGCCCGCTGATCAAGCTCAATTTTAATCAGGAACGCTATCAGGCGGATTTCCGTTTCAGCATGATGCGTCTGCGAGAAAACAGCGAGAGCGTAGCTTTATATGGAGGTGAAAACGAAGAACGCCACCATTTTCTCCGGCGTTTTGCCGAAGTGTATGCGAATTACTGGCGGATCATCTGGCGATCCATGCGCCTGAACTGGTGGGTGTCAGGGTATGGTCAGGCGGCCATTATTTTCCCGATTATTGTCAGCATGCCTGCCTATTTTGTGAATAAAGCCATTGGCATCGGCGGACTGCAGCAAATCGCCTCCGCTTTTTCCCAGGTGCAGGGTGCGCTTTCCTTTATTGTCAGCAGTTACAGCAGTCTGGCCAACTGGCATGCAGTCGTCGATCGTTTGCGCTTTTTTGAACAATCCATGGACGAGGTGCGGGTCATCCGTGAAACCCACTATCAGATTGAACGGAAAAACGCGCCCAACCTGCAGGTCAAGCATCTCAATGTGCGCCTGCCCGATGGCCGGGAACTGGTGCATGACCTGAATCTCGACGTCCGTCGTCGTGAGCGACTGTTGATCATGGGGCCTTCCGGTGGCGGAAAAAGTACGCTGATCCGCAGTCTGGCAGGTATCTGGCCTTTTGGTGACGGAGAAATCGGGCTACCCGAAGGAGAGCGCCCCTTGTTTCTTCCCCAAAAACCTTACTTGCCTCTGGGTACCCTCCGGGATGTTCTGGTGTATCCCTTTGGCGCCAGTGTGGATGATAAGCAACTGCAACAGATTTTGCGCAGGGTTGATATGAGTAGTCTTGCCGACAAGCTGGATGACTCCCGGCTCTGGTCGCATGTGTTATCCTTGGGGGAACAGCAGCGTCTGGCTTTCGCGAGGGTGCTGGTGCAAAAACCGCAGTGGATATTTCTGGATGAGGCGAGTTCGGCTCTGGATGAGCCCGCCGAAAACCGACTATATCAATTGCTGGTCGAAGCCCTTCCGGAAAGCGCAATCATCAGTGTCGGTCATCGCTCCAGTTTGCTGCAGCACCACCAGCATTGCCTGCGCCTGCAGGGTAATGGTGCCTGGGTGCTGGAAGTCGTCCAACAGCAAGGCCCAGCAGATGGTTTGCACCCGGCACCTGCATGACCGGCAAACGATCAACACAAAGTCGAGCTTCGGCTCATCATCAGGAAATTTAGGAGATGCAATTATGGCAATGACCGCAAAAGATTTACCCGTTGGTGGCGCCATGCCCGCTTTTTCTTTGCCAGAGGGAGGGCAGAGTACGCTTTGGTCCAGTACATCCGCCCGGGGCAAGCCCTTACTGGTGCTGTTTATCTGCAACCATTGTCCTTATGTACTGCATATCAGCAGGCAGCTGGGCGAGTTGGCCCGTCAGTGGCAAAATCAGGGAGTTCAGGTGGTGGCGATCAACAGTAATGATCCGGACACCTATCCTGAGGATGCCCCCGAGAAAATGCCTGCCGAAGCGCAGCGTGCCGGTTATGACTTTCCCTATCTTTTTGATGCAGATCAAGCCGTAGCGAAGGCCTTCAACGCCGTTTGTACCCCGGACATTTTCCTTTTTGATCAGGCAGGCAAGCTTTTTTACCATGGTCAGTTTGATGACAGTCGTCCCAAAAATACGCTGCCGGTTACCGGAAAAGATTTATCGGAAGCGGTAGCTGCCGTGCTGGAAAAGCGTGAGCCTCCGGCAAAAGTCCTGCCCAGTGTGGGTTGCAGCATCAAGTGGCGAGCCGGTAATGAACCGGAGGGTTGGGCATGATTCCCGTTCAGCGCTGTGCCGTGGTTACGGGGGCATCATCGGGTATTGGCGCAGAAACAGCCCGTCAGCTTGCACATCAGGGATGTAAGGTCTACGTCGGTGCCCGCCGTCTGGAAAGACTGCAGGCATTGGCAAAAGAAATTCAGGGGGTGGCCCTGACTCTGGATGTCACTGACACGGAAAGTGTCTGTCAGTTTGTCGATCAGTTGCCCGAGGCTGTAGATATTCTGGTCAATAATGCTGGTGGTGCGCTGGGCCTTGAGCCGATTGCCGAGATGGAGGAATCCCACTGGCAACGCATGTGGGACAGCAATGTGCTGGGCCTGGCGCGGATGAGTAAGGCACTTTATCCACGACTGTTGAAAGCTTCTTCGGGCGTTGGGCATCTGGTCAATATCGGCAGTATTGCCGCCCATGAAACCTATGCCGGTGGTGGCGGTTATACGGCCTGCAAACATGCGGTCAAGGCGATTACTGAAACCCTGCGCGTGGAATGGTTGGGCAAACCCATCCGCATTACCGAAATAGATCCGGGACTGGTGGAAACCGAATTCAGTCTGGTGCGCTTTGCCGGAGATGCAGAACGTGCAGCGAGTGTATATGCAGGTATGGAGCCTTTGGTGGCAGCAGATATTGCCGACGCCATTAGCTGGGTGGTCAGCCGTCCTGCCCATGTCAATATTGATGAAATCATTATAAAACCACGTGCTCAGGCGCGAGCCGGGCTGGTACACAGGGATTAAAGCGTCTACCGGCGCAGAAAATAATGATAAACGAACAAGAAAAGCGCCGTATTGGGCAAGTGCTGTTGCAGCGCGGATTTATTTCTCTGGAACAGCTTGAACGCGCTCTCCGCCATCAAAAGCAAGGGAGTGAACGTCTGGGGAAGTTGCTGATTGCTGAAGGACTGGTCAGTGAGCAGGATCTTGCCCTGGGTCTTACCAGGCAGGCTCGTCTTCGTCACGATGATCGTAAACTCAAAAGTGCCCGTATGTTGGCAGGCTCTACAGAAAAGCTGCGTATGGATCTCGAAAAGCAGTCCCTTGATTTATTGAAAGAATGGCAACAACGGGTGCCCCGCATACCGGATCGCGAAGCTGGGGGAGAAAGAAAAAAACGGGACGCGGCTTTGCGTCAAGCGATGGACTTTCCTCGTGCCCTGGCTGTCGCCAGAGAGGCCATAGAAACGGCCAAACGCAAGGGAGATCCTGGGCGCTTGCGACGTTTACTCAGTGTTTTGAAACAGGTCGAAAAAGATCTCGAAGCTTTTCGTCAGGCGATTGCTGGAGCCTCTTTCCATCCAGTGCATGAGTGGGTGGCACGCTGGCAGTTTTTGCAGGAGTGCGGAAAGGATATTCAGCGCGCCTGCGTCTAAGTTTCAGTGAAAAATATGCTGAAAAATACCGCTGGCAATTTGTTGTTGTTTGGTCACAAAGTTGGGGTGTTGCTGAACCTGTCGTTGCCGGCGCAGGCGGAGCAGGCGTTTCTGTAATTCCCGTTTGATGCGTTGTCTTTCATGTCCTGCCATGAAAGAAGAGTAACTGGGGAAGCTGCGAACCCGACGCAAAGCCGCCAATAAATTTGTGCTGTTATCCATCTGCTGTCTCCTTAGCTTTCTATTGAAAACAATAAAGCAAGGAGCGTGCCAATAAAAATAATTGTGAAAAATCAATTTACTAGAATTATCCGAACGGTCAGTTGGCCGCTTTCTGTCACGTTTTGACGACAAGGTGCCCGTTTTTACAGGGTGCCCCCTAAAACCGGCGGTGGGTCGGGAAGCTTTGCCGCGACTTTGGCCGGTGTCGCAAAAACTCCCCACTGCTCAAGGGGACGTTATTGTAACCGGAAGGCTAATGCCGGCGGAAAGCGTCCAGAACCAGAATTACCGCCCCGATGGAAATGGCGCTATCGGCAATATTGAAGTAAGGCCAATATAAAGAACCCCAGTGCGCCCCAATGAAGTCCACTACATAGCCGAGGCGAATGCGATCAATCAGATTGCCTACAGCACCGCCAAGAATGAGTGCGAGAGCGATGGCGGTCCAGGTGCTGCCGGGTTTGAGGCGACGCAGGATGGCGACAATGACGACAACGACCAGCAGGGCAATACCAATGAGCAGCCAGCGCTGCCAACCGCCTGCACCTGCCAGAAAACTGAAAGCAGCCCCCGTATTATGAACGAGGCGAAAATTCAGGAGGCCGGGGATGACGACAATACCCTGTCCCACCCGCCAGATGTGACTCAGCCAGAGTTTGACGCCCTGATCTGCAAGGATGACGGCAAAAGACAGCCAAAGGTAACGTAACATCAGCAGAACTCCCGTTGTTCGCCTGGTAATTCAAGATTGCTTACACAACGACCACAAATTTCCGGATGTCCGGCATGCTGGCCGACATCATGACGGCGATGCCAGCACCGTGCACATTTGCTGGCTGTGCTCGTTTGTACCTGCAGGGCAACTCCGGGAACCAGTTCGGCGCTGTTTTCCGGTCGCTCGGAGTAGGCATGGATGCTGCAGGCGGAAGTCATCAAAAAATAGCGCAGTTCTTCTCCCAGAGGGTGCAGAAACGCCTGCCAGTCATCGTTGGCATAAATCTGCAGTTCGGCATCCAGACCCGAGCCGATTTGCTTGTCCTGACGTAGCAGTTCCAGCGCCGCATTGACCGCATCCCGTAATTGACTGAGACGCTCCCAGCGGGCGTTCAGCGCAACGGTATCTGCGGGCAAAGGGAGGTCTGGGTATTCACCAAAAAACACGCTGGGTGCTGGCCGATCGCGCATTTCCTGCCAGATTTCTTCTGCGGTAAAGCTCAGGACGGGTGCCATCCAGCGGACCATGGCTTCCAGCATCAGCCAGAGGACAGTTTGTGCGGAACGGCGGGCGCGAGAAGCAGCCGGTGAGGTATAGAGGCGATCCTTGAGTACGTCCAGATAGAGGCCGCCCAGATCAATGGAACAAAAATGATGGAGCTTTTGCTGGACCTTGAGAAATTGGTATTCAGCATAGGCCGCACGAATTTCTTCCTGCAACAGTGCGGTGCGCGCCAGCATCCAGCGATCCATTTCCAGCAACTCTGCTGCGGGCAGTGCGTCTTTTGCGAAGTCAAAATCGTGGGTGTTGCCCAGAATGTAGCGGGCCGTATTACGAATGCGCCGATAGCTATCCCCCAATTGCTTGACGATGGCATCGGAAATGGGAATTTCGCCCCGGTAATCTGCCGAAGCCACCCAGAGGCGCAGAATATCCGCACCATAACGGTCGATAATGCTCTGCGGGGCGATGACGTTACCCACTGACTTGCTCATCTTGCGGCCTTCACCATCCACCGTGAAGCCATGGGTCAAAACCGCCTTGAACGGTGCACGCCCCCGGCTCGCCACAGACTCCAGCAGCGAAGACTGAAACCAGCCACGATGTTGATCTGAACCTTCCAGATACAGATCGGCAGGACTCTGCAGTTCCGGACGCTGCTCCAGGACAAAGGCGTGGGTCGAGCCGGAATCAAACCAGACGTCAAGAATATCCGTGCTCTTGTGAAAATGATCATGTCCACAGGCTGCACAATGCACTTCTGCAGGCAGAAAATCTTCGGCAGGCTGGGTGAACCAGGCATCAACACCGTTAGCTTCCACCGCCTGAGCAATCCGTTCGAAAGTTGCCGCATCGCGCAGCGGTTCACCACACTGGCCGCAGAAAAACAGGGCAATGGGTACGCCCCAGGCTCTTTGCCGGGAAATACACCAGTCCGGGCGCTGACGGATCATGCCGGCAATGCGCTCCTGACCCCAGTCGGGAATCCAGCGCGTTGCTTCTATGGCAGAGAGAGCCTTGTCGCGGAGCTGGTTGGCAGACATGCTGATAAACCATTGCGGTGTCGCCCGAAACAGCAGGGGCGTCTTGTGTCGCCAGCAATGGGGATAGCTATGGCGGATTTTTTCCAGATGCAGTAGGGCATCTTCCTCCTGCAGCAGTTCGATGATTTTTTCGTTGGCTTGACGAATATTCAGCCCGCCAAGACCACGGGGCAGGTCATCACGCAAGCGGCCGTTATCCTGTAAGGGGCTTTCTACCGGCAGATGATAATGACGACTGGCCTCATAGTCCTCCACGCCATGCGCAGGCGCGGTGTGCACACATCCGGTACCGGCTTCCAGGGTAACGTGTTGGCCGAGAATGACCGGAACCTGACGATCCAGAAAAGGATGCTGCAGAATCAGTCCTTCGAGCTGCGATCCGGTGCATTCTGCCAGAATGGCAGGACCATTTTCCGGGGTTTCCCCATAACGGGCGAGGGTGCTTTCGGCCAGATCGGCAGCCACCAGAATATGGCGATGCCCGCTGCGCAGGAGCACATAAGCATAATCAGGATGTACGGCGACCGCCTGATTGGCGGGTAAAGTCCATGGGGTGGTGGTCCAGATGACCACGCTGGCTGCGACAGCCTCTTTCAGCCCCAGCCGTTGCTGCAGGTCAGCCGGATTGGCAACGGCAAAAGCCACATCAATGGAGGGATCCGTGCGATCCTGATATTCGACTTCCGCTTCGGCCAGTGCACTACCACAATCCACACACCAGTGGACGGGTTTGGCACCGCGTACTATCTGACTATTGACGGTCAAGCGACCAAGTTCCCGAAGAATATTGGCTTCTGCTGCGAAATGCATGGTCAGATAGGGATGCTGCCAGTCGCCGAGGATGCCGAGTCGTTCAAAATCCTGCCGTTGTCCTACAATCTGGCCTTCTGCGTAGGTCCTGCAGGCGTTGCGAAATTCCTGGGCACTGACTTTTTCTCCGGGGCGTCCCAGTTCCTTTTCCACCTGGATTTCAATGGGTAAGCCATGACAATCCCAGCCCGGCACATAGGGGACCCGGTAACCTTCACTCAATTTGCTTTTATTGATGATGTCCTTGAGGATTTTATTGACCGCATGGCCTATGTGAATTTTGCCATTGGCGTAAGGCGGGCCGTCATGCAGGATAAATACCGGAGCGTTACTGCGCGCCGCCTGGATGGCGGCATACAAATCATGCTCCTGCCAGCGCGCCAGTGTCGCCGGTTCGCGTTCCGGAAGTTTGCCCTGCATGGGAAAGTCCGTTTGGGGAAGGTTCAGTGTCAGCTTGTAGTCCATGAGTTTTGAAAATCCTAAGGGTGTTCGGCAAAAAAACGGCGGGTATTGATAATATCCCGGGCAATGGCTGCCTTGAGGGCATCGAGATCCGGGTACTTTTCTTCATGACGTAATTGCTGATGCAGTTCTACCTGAACGCGCTGTCCATAAAGATCAGGACTGTCGGCATCCAGGCAGTGGGCCTCCAGCACCATTTGCTTACCGCCGACGGTAGGTCGCAAGCCGATACTGATGGCGGCTATCCAGCTTCCTTGAGGGCTGTGCAGACGCCCGGCAAAAATTCCTTTGACCGGAACGGGGCGGCGATTCAGGGGAATGTTGGCGGTGGGGAAGCCCAGTTCCCGACCCAGATGATCACCGTGAACGATTTTACCACAGAGGGTATAGGGTCTGCCCAACCAGTGCCTGGCCTGGTCCAGGTTACCTGCCAGCAATGCCGCACGAATTCCGGTGCTGCTGACGCGTTGGCCGTCGAGGCTGAAGGCTGGCTGTTCCATGACGGCAAAACCATATTGGCGACCGAAGTGCTGCAGCATCTCCAGATCACCCCGCCGCGCTGCCCCGAAACGAAAGTCATGGCCAACCACCAGAAAGCGACATTGTAATCGCTGCACCAAAATGCGCGTAATGAAATCTTCAGCGGAAAGCCGGGCCAGAGCTTGATCAAAAGGCAGGCAGTAAATTTGATCTACGTCGTAGTGACGCAGCGCGTCGATTTTTTCACGGAGACTGCTCAGTCGGGGTGCGGCCCGGGATGTCTGAAAAAACTCCCGGGGGAGGGGTTCAAAGGTCAAAACCGCCGTCGCTAAATCACTTTGGCGCAGGGACTGCAGCAAGGCCTGATGTCCTCTATGAACACCGTCAAAATTGCCGATACTGACCGCCAGCGCTGAGCTGGCAGGACAATGGCTGCGTCTATGGAAAAAGCCTGGGAAATTCATGCGGGATTATTTGCGATCCGTTTCACGGTAAAATGGCGACATATTAGCCTAAATTCATGGAGAACCCTAGATCATGGGTGTGCAGTCTGCCCACTCGGGTTGCTGTTCCCGGATAACCTCCTGCAAAGGGCGGCGCTGACCGAAGCCCTGCTCATGACCATGGTAGTAATCCAGCACGGGTTCTGGATGGCGCCAGCACAAATAACCATCGCCTGTATCAAAATCCACCAGCCATAATCCCGAAACGACCACCCCCAGACGCTCCATTTTATTGATCCAGCGCTGCACAATTTCTTCGTAGTGGATTTCCTGTTGCTGCAAAAGAAGATGGTTTTCCATATTGGCCCTCATCGACTCCAGAACCGGAGAGAGTTCATCAACAGCCTGGGCGGTAATGTTGCGGACTAAAGGAAAAATTTGCCGGGCTTCCAGCAGTGTGAACACGCGAATCTGACCCGGTCGCTGAATGGCAAATACCGAATCTCCATGTCCATGTAATCCGTCCGTTTCAGGCACGGTCAGTTCTCCTTCGGATAATATCGCGCAACTCGTGGATGCCCAAAGCCCAGGTGCCACCCAGATACAGAACGGCCGCTAAAAGCACCAGACCGAGGATCCGCAGGAGTCTTTCCCACAAGGGTAGGGCCAGCCACAGTGCAGTATCGCCGCGCAAGCTCAATAACACCAAGCCCATGATAATCGCCATGGCACCAGATTTCAGCAAGAAGGGCGGCCAGCCCGCCTGCATTTGATAAACACCATCTCGATGCAGGCGGCGCCAGAGCAGAATGGCATTCACCAGTGCTGCTGTGCTGGTGGCAATGGCCAAACCCAATTGTTGCAGGGGCCAGGCGAGAATCAGGCTGATGACCATGTTGACTGCCACGCTGATCATGCCGAAACGGACGGGCGTTCGAGTATTTTGATGCGCATAAAAAGCCGGGGCAAGGACGCGTGCAGCAATGATGGGTAATATGCCAATACCATAACCCATCAGACTCAGACTGCTCTGCCAGGCATCTTCAGCGCTATAGGCACCGTAGCGAAACAGGCTGATCAAAAGTGGCTGCGCCAGAACCAGCAGACCGACCGTCGCCGGAAGGCCGATCAGCCAGGTCAGACGCAGCGCCCAGTCCAGGGTTTCTGGAAATTGCGCAGAACCCTCAGCCGCCTGCCTGGATAGCAGAGGTAATACCACGGTTCCCAAGGCGACCCCGAAAACGCCCAGAGGAAATTCCACCAACCGGTCAGAGTAATAAAGATAGGAAACCACATTCGCCCCGACCAGAGAGGCCAGGATGGTATTCAGGAATAAATTGATCTGAGCGACCGATGCGCCGAAAGCTGCCGGTCCCATCAGGCGCAAGACCTTGGCGACGCCCGGATCACGGCGGCGCAGGCGCGGCCAGCGCAAATATCCCAGTTTTTTCAGGGCTGGAAACTGAAACAGAAGCTGTACCACGCCACCAATCAACACACCCCAGGCTACGGCGATAACCGGTTGGGCAAGATGCGGTGCCCAGAATAATGCGGTGGCAATAATGCTGAGATTCAGGAAAACCGGCGTAAAAGCAGGCACCGTAAAATGGCCATGGGTATTGAGCACACCACCAGCCAGCGCCACCAGTGAGATCAGAAAGAGATAGGGAAAAGTAATCCGCAGTAATTCCACGGTCAGCTGGAATTTGCCGGGGTTAGCAGCAAACCCCGGAGCTATGGCGTAAACTACGGCGCTGGCAGCGAGAATGCCGATCAGTGTGACCACGGCCAGGGTCAGGGCCAGCCAGCCACTGATATCGGCGACAAACGCCTGAGCTTCCTCCGTCGTACGCTGGGTCCGGTATTCTCCCAGAACCGGAACGAATGATTGCGAGAAGGCGCCTTCCCCAAACAGTCGGCGAAACAGGTTGGGAATCCGGAAGGCCACAAAAAAAGCATCAGCCATTTCCCCGGCCCCGAACAAATGCGCAAGTATAATGTCGCGGGCGAAACCAAGCAGTCGGGAAAGCATGGTATTGCTTCCGACTTTCAATACACTGCGCAGTGGGTGTTTACTCATAAACGCACAAAAGAGGACGGAAGCATCCCAGAATAATGGCACGGCCGTTTGAAACAGCCAAGATCAATAATTACCTTCAAGCAAAAAGTCCATGAACTTTTGCGCTACGGCGGTTAAGCGTTTGTTCTTGCGATACACGGCGTGCCATTGTCTGAGAATGGGGAAACCCACGACATCCAGAATGGCAATATTTCCGGCATTGGCTTCGGCAGCAATGGTGTTGCGGGACAGGACACTCAGCCCCAGTCCCCCGGCGACCAGCTGTTTGACCGCTTCATTACTGCTCATGGTCATTCTGACTTTGAGCTGGACTCCCTGTTCCTGGAAAAAATTCTGGGCTGTCAGCCGGGTTCCGGAACCTTCTTCCCGAAGAATAAAGGCTTCATCTTTTAATCGCTCTGGAGCAATGCGGGATTGTTCAGCTAACGGGTGATCGCCGGGGGCGAGTACAACCAGCGGATTATCCATAAAGGGGCGGGCAACACCGTCAATATCATCAGGAACCTGGCCCATGATGTAAATGTCGTCGAGATTTTGCTTGAGTCGTTCAAGGATGCTATCGCGATTGGCAATTTCAAGATGGACTTCAATACCTGCGTGTTCCTTGCAGAAGGTACCAATGAGGCGCGGCGCGAAGTACTCTGCCGTCGAAATGATGGACAGGTTAAGCGTCCCTGATTCGAGGTTGCGCTGGGCGTTGAGCTCCTGATTCAGTGCATCCAGACGACGCAGAATGTCGTTTCCGGCCCTGGCAACGGCTTCTCCGGCAGCCGTGAGGTAAAGTTTTTTGCCCATTTGTTCATACAGGGGCTCGCCAGCGGTCTCGGAAAGTTGCTTGATCTGTATGGACAGTGCTGAAGGCGTCTGGTGTAATTCCGTTGCAGCGCGGGTCATGTTAAGGTGTCGCGCAAGCACCGTAAAAATACGTAATTGGTGCAGGGTCGGATGGCGGATTATCAAGGTTTTATTTTTCCAAAAGGTAATATTAATTTCTTTTTACTTTACCTTATGGAAGGCACTTTGTACATTCGTCAAGGGTTACAGCTTTGCAGGTCAAGTTAGACTGATACTTTAGGAGGAATCTTATGGCTGGTAAATATGAAGCCGGCGTCAAGGAGTACCGCCACACATATTGGGCTCCGGACTACGTGCCGCTCGAGTCGGATCTTTTGGCGTGTTTCAAGATTATCCCGCAGCCTGGTGTGGATCGGGAAGAAGCAGCGGCGGCGGTAGCCGCAGAATCATCTACCGGCACCTGGACTACGGTCTGGACTGACCTGCTTACCGACATGGACTACTACAAGGGTCGTGCGTACCGCATTGAAGACGTCCCCGGTGACGACGCGGCTTTTTATGCGTTCATCGCATATCCGATCGACCTGTTCGAAGAAGGTTCGGTGGTTAACGTATTCACCTCGCTGGTGGGTAACGTATTCGGATTTAAAGCGGTTCGTGCCCTGCGTCTGGAAGACGTGCGCTTCCCGCTGCATTACGTCATGACCTGTAACGGTCCGTCCCATGGTATTCAGGTAGAGCGTGACTTGCTTGACAAGTATGGCCGGCCGATGCTGGGTTGTACCATCAAGCCCAAGCTGGGTCTTTCTGCCAAGAACTACGGTCGTGCCGTATATGAAGCCCTGCGTGGTGGTCTGGATTTCACCAAGGATGACGAAAACGTCAATTCCCAGCCTTTCATGCGCTGGCGTGACCGCTTCCTCTTCGTGGCTGATGCCATCCACAATGCCGAAGCCCAGACGGGTGAGCGCAAGGGTCACTATCTGAACGTGACCGCGCCTTCTCCGGAAGAAATGTACGAGCGCGCCGAGTTTGCCAAAGAACTGGGTATGCCCATCATTATGCATGATTTCCTCACGGGCGGTTTCTGTGCCAATACTGGTCTGGCCCGCTGGTGCCGCAAAAATGGCGTTCTGCTCCATATTCACCGTGCCATGCATGCGGTGATCGACCGAAATCCCAACCATGGTATTCACTTCCGGGTGTTGACCAAGGCCCTGCGTCTGTCCGGTGGTGATCATCTCCATACCGGTACCGTGGTCGGCAAGCTGGAAGGCGATCGCGCTTCTACCCTGGGTTGGATTGACCTGCTTCGCGAATCCTACATTCCTGAAGATCGCAGTCGCGGTATTTTCTTTGATCAGGATTGGGGTTCCATGCCCGGCGCCTTTGCCGTGGCTTCCGGTGGTATTCACGTGTGGCACATGCCGGCACTGGTGAGCATTTTCGGTGATGACTCCGTGCTGCAGTTTGGTGGCGGTACTCTGGGTCACCCCTGGGGTAATGCGGCAGGTGCGGCGGCTAACCGCGTGGCTCTGGAAGCATGCGTCGAAGCCCGTAACCGTGGCGTCGAGATCGAGAAGGAAGGCAAGGAAGTGTTGATGAATGCAGCTCGCCATTCGCCAGAACTCAAGATCGCTCTGGAAACCTGGAAAGAAATCAAGTTTGAGTTCGATACGGTCGACAAGCTCGACGTACAGAACCGCTAATTTCTGGTAATTCATCAGCTTATTCAGGAAGGAGGTCATCATGGCCGATGTGCAAGATTATAAGCAAGTCCGCCGGTATGAGACGTTTTCATACCTGCCACCCATGTCTGCTGAACAGATTCGGGCTCAGATTCAGTACATTGTCGCTCAGGGTTGGAACCCTGCAGTAGAGCATGTCGAGCCCAGTCGCTCGTTCACGCATTACTGGTACATGTGGAAGCTTCCGATGTTTGGCGAAAGAAGTGTTGACGCCATTCTGGCCGAGTTGGAAGCCTGCCACCGCGAATACCCGGGTCATCTGGTGAAGTTGATCGGTTACGACAACTACACCCAGAGTCAAGGTCTGGCGTTTGTGGTTTACCGGGGCTCCTGAACAGGGGCAGCAGTGACGAAGCCGCCGTGTTTTTTACGGCGGCTACATCAAGGGAGGCAATATGTCTGAATTATCCGCTTCCGGTCACTTGCGTGGTCGGGCTTTGGCGCAGAAGATGCGGCGCCAGCAGGCCGTGCGCAAGCAAACCGAAAGAACACGGTCAGTGCCAGCAGCTGCTGAGCCAAAGTCTGTACCGAATTCGATGAAGACAGAACCCACAGCAGCAGTGGTTATGTCGCCATCCGTACACATTGATAACATGTCCCAGAAAAACTCCGGAAGGGAAGCTGCATTAGCGCATCGCGCCCAAAGATGTACGGGTGCGCAGTGCTGGTCTGATCCGGAGCAGCGGCGTTCGCGCAGCCGTCGTCGGGTTGCCCCGGCAGAAAGCAGCCAGGCAGTAATGGTTGCTGAAAAGGTTGAGCAACCGCTGATTCCCGGTGTGGAAGAATCATTTCTGGATTCCGTATGTGAAATGGTTGAATCAAGCCCGTCCGATTTTGCCTGGCGCGAAAATTCAGTGCGCCAGCTCTGCAAGGCACGGCGGCAGACGCTCTCCCAAAAGGGCAAGGTGGCGCTTACGGTGATGCGTGGTCTGAGTTCTGCCGCCGCGCGCTTGCGTTATCTGCAAAATGGTAATGGCCGCGAATTCGCCCGTTTGCATCGTCAGGAACAGGCCGAACATGGTCGGGGTCGCACGCAACCTGCCCGGGCTGCCGGTCAGTTACGTTCCAGAAAGTATCGGGCCCCACAGAAAGTTGAAGTGGATACCACTTTGGCAGGTTCGGAAGTGACCGGAACGCAAGTGACTCGTCAGGCTGCGGTTACCGGTAATGAGGCCGGATCCTGTCGGGGAATTACCGGTACAGAATATGTTGGCACTGATCAGTTCACCAGTTTTTGCAACAGTCGTCCGGCGCCAAATCCTGCCAAGGTAGGGCAGTCCAGTACCAGTGCGCGGCAGTCTGTATCTGGTACGCAACTGGGCCGGTCTGCTGATGTGACAGGCGATGAAGCCGGTACGTGTACGGCAGTCACCGGTACTGAATACCTGAGCATGGAAAACTTTGGTGCATTTTGCCAGTCAGATCTGCCAGCCCGACCTCAGAAAGTGGCGATGGGTATTTCGGCGAAACAACGCCTGCCGATCAGTGGCTCAGATGAGGCAAGAGCCGTCGCTGTGACTGGTTCCGAGACGGGCGTTCAGCAGCGGATTACGGGTTCCCAGTATTCTGATGCTGGAGTGGCCCGGATGACCATTAACGGCGCACCACCCAAGGTTTCGCAAACGCACACCCTGGCAGGTGAACAGATTTCCGGAACAGCGGTAGACAGTTCCAGCAAAATTACGGGACTGGACTCCGGCGAATGTCGGCCAGTTACCGGAACGGAGTATCTGAGTCAGGAAACCTTTCAGTCTTTATGCCGTACGGCGGCACCGGAGCCGGCACCTGCCAAGGTCGGAATCAGTAATACCGATAAAGGGCTGCGGATTACCGGCAATCTGGTAGATCGTTCTGAAAAGGTCACCGGTAATGAGCCTGGTAGTTGTCAACGGGTAACCGGTACAGGCTACGCTGTGGCGAACTTGTGTGGCGGTGGTGTCGATAAGGTGGGGATGATGTCCAGTCTGTCGGGTACCGCCCTGTCAGGGACAGGAGTGAGTTCACACCCAAAAATGTCTGGTGACGAGCGTGGAGAGTGCTTGCCCGTCACCGGTACGGAATATTATGGGGCAGAGCATTATGCTGCATGCGCGAGCACTCCGCATGCTGAAGCTCCCAAAGTGGGTGTAACTCGGACCGCTACTGGACAGTTGGTCAGTGGACCGTTGCTAACACCTTCAGAAAATGTAACAGGTATTGAGGCTGGGGCGTTTTCAGCCGTTTCTGGAACGCCTTACGCGGGCGATGCCCTCAGCAACCTGACCGAATCAACTCCTCAGGAGGCCGTGATGCAGTCAGCCATAGCTTCAAGTGCGCCTCAAGAGGAACCGGCATGCTGCAGTAACTGTGCGCTCAAAAAACAGGCAATGGCACAAATGGTACCGGCCAGCACCCGTTTTTTGGACGCGCCGGTTGCACCGCAATCTCCCCAGGCCGTAGTGAGTGCGCCGCAGGACTTCAGTATTGTTCCTCCGTCCCGGCAGATGCCCGGTCGCATTACCGGCAATAGTGCGGATCAGAATGATCGTGTCACTGGCCCGGTCAATCTGGCAAGAGGGCTGGTGACCGGTACGCCGGAGTTCCGGACTCGGGAAATGCCGCAAGGTACTCCGCTTTCCGTGCAGCCAGGCATGCCTGCCGGCCCGGAAGTAGCCTCTTCGAAAACGGCTGTGCCCGAACGTGGTGCCTGGCAGATTACTGGTGACGACTGGAGTCGGAGTAAGCGCGTCACCGGCACAGAAGGACACTGGGCCCAAAAGCGTAATCCTACGCAACGCGGTGATGCGAAAATTTGTGTCATGTCTGCGGGCGTAAATAAAGGGCAGGCTTTGTCGGCAGCGTTGAGTGAATCCAAGTTGACCGGCAGCAGCGGGAGTTCTTCCCGGGGGTCATTGGTTACTTATTCCGGAGGCGCGCGAGGATGATGGGTTTTCGGCATCTGTTCCGGGATGATTCAGCTTTGCAGGTTGAGGGCTGAAGCTTGGATACACGTAAAATCAGACGCATGCGTGGTATAGGTACGTCAGATTCCATGCCCATGCCTATGGCCAGGCAGTTCTCTCAGGCTGTGCACGTTCAGGTTCCCCAGCAGGCTGACGGTAAGCCAGCTGTGCATCCGGCCTGCGCCAGCCTGCCCGCCCACCAATGCCACCATGCTTTGGTGAATAAAACGGAAAATGATCGTCTTGCCCGTTTCGAATCAAGTATCAAGCGGCGCTTTGATGAAATTGTGCCGGTTCTGAAAGAAGTGGCTGCTTTGGGCGCATCGCGTGACTTTACCGAGCAGGCTAACCGTCTGGCAGAACAGCATTTAGGTCATCCCTTTCCTGAAGGTGTTTTGGAGAGGTCGTGGATTCATGGTGTGGATGTACCGACCTTGTATAGTTCCAGCATCTTTTCAGCATTGGCGGCAGGCGTTGAGCAATTCTCGCAGCGCATCCATCAGGAAGTAGCCGATGCTCAAAGTCTGGATGCCTTGCTAGTCGACTGCGGGTTTCACGCAATTAATGTTTCAGCCTGTGCTGATGGTCGTTTGAAAGGCCTGTTTACCTATATTTTAAGACTGCCTGCTTCGGATTTATTACGATACTCTACTTTTGCTGGAACTTTGTTTGATGTAGAAGACGATATTCTTGACTGGCAGGCTGCGGAATTGCGTCGCTTCCGTGAGGGGTATCCCAGTACTTCTGATAGTGGTACCCGATATCTAAAGGTGGCCGTATATCACCGCAGTTCACTGGATCCTATGCATCAGGGTTGTGCAGCGCATCAGAGCAATGAAAAATTAGCTATGGAAGCTGCTCTGGAACGCTTGCAACAGTTTCGCCATGGTATTGAAAATGCTTTTTGTTGTGGTGCCAGTACCGATATTTTGCTGATTGGCCTCGATACGGATACTGATGCGATTCGCATTCATGTGCCGGACAGTCATGGAGATTTGAGTCTATTCCGCTCTGTGGACAATGCCGAACTCTATAAAAAGACTCTGGGTATGAATGCCGATCAGGCACGCCTTGCAATTTATGAAGCCATCGCCAATGTCAGTGATGTCGGCGGATGGGGGCAGGGTGACGGCAAACCCCATGACGGGATGCGGCGCCTGATTGCCAACCTGCTTATCAATAATCTGAGCCAGATAGAATATGTCATTGAAAACTTCGGGGGCTGGTATCCCGACAGAGGCCATGGCGAACGCTTTATGAGTATTGGTGACGGTTTTCAGGAGTTGCAGGTGCGTAATCTGTCTTATTACGCGCACCTGGATACTGTGGAAGAGGGAGCTGCGGATCTGGATGTGGGGGTCAAGATTTTTCGACATCTGAATGTCGAACAGGGTTTACCCATACCCATGGCGATTAATTACAGATATGACGCCAATGTCCCTGGCCACAGAGAACGCATCATTATCAAATTACAGCGCGTGGCAGCAGCTATTCAAGCACGGTACAGTGATTTACTGTCCGAAGGTATGCTTTATTTACATGGCAGCGTCCAGAATCAGAAACTGGGCAGTCCATTGGAGGAGGTGCCACTCACATGAAGATCATGCGTGTGGAAAAAACTCTGGTATCGACCAACCGTATTGCAGAAATGGGTCATCGTCCTCTACTGGTGGTTCAGGAAAAGGAAGGTGGACCGCGCTCACTGGCGGTGGATGCTGTGGGTTGTATTCCCGGTGATTGGGTGATTTGTGTGGGATCTTCGGCAGCGCGCGAAGCTGCTGGCAGTAAGGATTATCCATCAGATCTGACGATTATTGGCATCATTGATAATTGGGACCCTCTGTAGTCGTGGAGATTATGCAGGTGGTTTCGGAGCTGGTGGTCACCCGTCGGGTTCCTGGACTGAAGCAAAGTTCGCTACGGGTGTTGTCTGATGCAACAGGGAAACTGAATGTAGCGATGGATCCCGTAGGGGTTCCGCCGGGTAAATGGGTGTTTACGGTAGCAGGTTCGGCGGCGCGTTATGCGGCGGGCGATTTTGAGATTCATACTGATTTGACCATTGGTGGAATCATTGACTTTTGGGAACCTTGAAACGTTCTCGATATTGGGTTTTGTTCTCGTAAGGAGGGGTGCAAATGGCAGATGTATCAGGTGTTGCGTTGGGTATGATTGAAACCCGTGGTTTGGTGCCGGCTATTGAAGCGGCTGATGCGATGACCAAGGCCGCTGAAGTGCGTTTGATTGGTCGCCAGTTTGTCGGTGGTGGTTATGTCACCGTGTTGGTGCGTGGCGAAACAGGTGCAGTGAATGCTGCAGTTCGTGCTGGTGCTGATGCCTGCGAACGGGTGGGTGACGGCCTGGTGGCTGCACACATCATTGCGCGTGTGCACTCTGAGGTCGAGCACATCCTGCCGAAGGCTGCCACTGCTTAATCAGCGGCAGCCAGCGGTTCTGATTTTTAGATTGTCTATTGAGGAGTTGATGAAATGGCAGAAGTGACAGGTATTGCGTTGGGTATGATTGAAACCCGTGGTTTGGTGCCAGCTATTGAAGCAGCTGATGCGATGACCAAGGCTGCTGAAGTGCGTTTGATTGGTCGCCAGTTTGTCGGTGGTGGTTATGTCACCGTGTTGGTGCGTGGCGAAACAGGTGCGGTGAATGCTGCAGTTCGTGCGGGTGCTGATGCTTGCGAACGGGTCGGTGATGGTCTGGTAGCCGCCCACATTATTGCCCGTGTCCATTCTGAGGTGGAACACATTCTGCCGAAAGCACCATCAGCCTGAACCGGTTTGATTGTCGCTTGAATGAACGCGAGTGAGCGGGCGTAGTTCCTACGCCCTTCCTGGCAGAGGTAATCAATATAAAGGAGACACAGATGGCAGCACTTACGGGTATTGCTCTGGGTATGATTGAAACACGCGGTCTGGTGCCAGCTATTGAAGCAGCGGATGCGATGACCAAAGCGGCAGAAGTCCGTTTGGTTGGCCGTCAGTTTGTGGGTGGCGGTTATGTCACTGTGTTGGTGCGTGGCGAAACGGGTGCGGTAAATGCGGCTGTCCGTGCTGGTGCTGATGCCTGCGAACGGGTCGGTGATGGTCTGGTAGCCGCCCACATTATTGCCCGGGTACACACCGAGGTGGAACATATTTTACCTCAGTCTCCCAGCGCTGATGGTAGTGGCCGGGATGGTGATGTTACCGGCAATCTGAGCTGAAACCCATGAATGGGGTGCGTATTCATCATCCCCGCATCATTGGTTTTTTCACGCGTGCGCTGACTCATGAGTACACGGCGGTGCAGCAGTACCGTACCCAGTCAAGTCTTTGTACGCTCTGGGGCATGGCAGATTGGGCTGAATATTTTCGTAATGAATCGCGGGAAGAACTGGATCATGCCGGTATTCTCAGTCAGCAGCTTTTGCTGATGGGAATAGCCCCGACGGGTGCGCAATTACGGCCACCGCGCCCGGGTAGGGATTTGCGCGAAATGTTGACGCACGATCAGGACCTGGAGTTTTCGGCAGTGCAATTGTATAGCGAAGCCCAGAATTTTTCCGAGCGTATGCGGGATATTCCTTCTGCCGAGGTGTTTGCCCATCTGCGCGCCGATGAAGAAGGCCATATGCGGTCGCTTGCCGAAATGTTGGAGCGTTTTCACTAAGTTTGGAGGATGTTTGTGAACCAGGATCTCCAGGATATGCAGGCTCCCGAGGGATGGGAAATTCAGCGTCGTCCTTTGGGGTGGAGCAAACGATTTGAGTTTTCCGACTATGCACGAACTCGTCATTTTCTGGATTTGCTGACGGGACTTTCTGAGAAACTCGGCTATTATCCAAACCTGAATTTTGCGAAAACCTACGTGGTCGTCGCAATTCAATTTGAAGAAGATGCCGTGGAGCCTGAGCGGGCAGAATTTGCTGCAGCGGCTGAGCACTGCGCAGTGCAGGCACGGGAGTAACATTGATCATGACCACCGCCAAGCGGATTGCCCTTTTTAATGCCAAAGGTGGTTGTGGTAAAACCACTCTGGCCTGGAACCTGGCGATGGGCTTGTCCAAACGCGGTGCCACCTTACTGCTGGATGCCGACCCTCAGGGAAGCCTGGGCTATTGGGCGGATTGGGCTGCTGAAGCTGATGGTCATGCTTTGTCTGTACAAAGCTGGTCAGAACAAAGCGCGGGGCAATCCGCTGATTTTGCCTACTGGGTGATTGATTGTCCGCCTTCTCTGGAGAGTGCTGAAACCCGGGAGGTACTGGCGATGGCGGACTGGATATTATTACCAGTGCTGCCCTCGCCACTGGATTTATGGGCGAGCCAACGCAGTGTAGAAGTGATTTCGGCCCTGCATGCGGGAAAAGCGGCTCGAAATGCAGCATTTGTGCTGAATCAGGTGGAAAGCCACAGTGCTTTGTCTCGTGCTGCAGAATCTGCAGTTCAGGCAATGGGCCTGAAAGTGTTACCTGTGCAGGTCGCCCGCCGGGCCATATACCGGAATGCAGCCATTGAAGGGAAAAGTGTGTATCAGATGGGTAAGCGAGCCACGGCTGCCGTACAGGAATTCGAAGGAATTATTGAGGAGATCTTGAAATGAGCAATTTGGAGAACAAACTCAACGCGAGTATCCAGAGTCCCAGACGGCGTACTCCGGCTGCAGCTACAGCCAGCACACCTGCGGCAGGCACTGAAAAAACAACTATGGGCAATAAACTGGCGACGAGCAGTAAACCTGTTCAGAAAAGCACGCCTAAAGCAACGCCCGCCGTGAGCGATCTGAATGCAGGTGGTGGGCGCGAAATCAATCCCCAGCGTATTTGGCCAGACTAGCACCGTATTCTTCCTGATGAATTTTGACCGGCCTGTGTGTAGTACATGGGTAGAGGGTGCTTTGCGATAAAAATGGGGTGAGCTAGGTATGTCCATTCAGTTGGCGGATTATCCGGAAATATTGGAAGATCTGGGGCCACACGCCGCCGAAGTCCTGGAGGCCAATTGGTATGAAGCCGCCCGGGTTTTTGGTCGACGTGGTCTCGAATCCTATCTGCAGGGTGCCAGCAGCCTTAAGGCGCTGGGACGTGGGACTGATCTGGTTCTTGCTTTTATAGAAGGTGCCCCACAGGTTGCCCGTGAAATTGGCGAGCAGGCTGTTTTCGAAATGCTTTCCATGGCCATTCGCATGTTTTCCAAAACCAGCGCCGAAGTGCTGGCCTTATTTTTCACCAGTGCTCCGATTGTTGCCCGTCGTTTGGGTGAACTGGAATTGTTTCGCGGCTATCTGCTGCTACTTGATCAGTTACTCGCCCAGGCACCGCGTGGTGTTCGTCCGATGTTGGGCAAAATTGAAGTGCTCCTCGAAAAAATGACCCTGGGTGGTTTGCGGCGTTGGGCTAGTTGGGGTATTTCCGCCTATCGCAGTGATTTTGCCGCACAGGTAGAATTTTTCGGTCTGAATACGCCACAATCCCTGGCCGTGCTTCAGCAGGAACGTCGCGGTGTTCTTTTCATTGACGTACAACGCCGTTTGATCATGTATCTGCGCGCTTTGTGGGGTCGTGATTTTTTTCTGCGTCCCACTTCCGGAGATTATGAAACCAGAGAAGGTTACCAGCCCTACATAGAAAATTACTTCATTCATGTTCCCGACGCCTACGACGATGTGGAAAACGCCCAAGGGGAAAAAACAGCCGCCCTGGAGCTGTATCGTGCTGCAGCGGCACACGCCGCAGCGCATGTGGTTTTTTCCAGATACGATCCCCGTTTTGAGCTGGCAAAGCCCTTGCAACGTTTGTGGATTGGTATTCTGGAAGATGCCCGGGTTGAGCATCTTGCCATCCAGAAATTCCCGGGTCTTTTCCCTCTATGGCAACATTTAGGCCGTTTGCCGGCCTGTGTGGAACAGGCAGCAGAACCTGAAACCGTAGCCATCATGGATCGTATCAGCCTCGCACTGCTCGATGCTGACTATGCTGATCCACATCCCTTTGTGGCCAACGCCCGAGAAGCGTTTATCCGGGTGTTGGCAGCCGAAGAAGACGTTTATGATGTGCTGATGGCGGCTGCTGAAAAACTGGCGGAAGAATGTGAAAAATCTTCCTGGAATTACTCTGTGCAGAAAGATCAGTCTGAAAGCCCCTATCGCGATGATAATCGCTATCTCTGGACGGCGCCTGCCACAGACTGGAGTGGCGATCCTCTCTCCGGCGGTCAGGCTCAGGTACGCAAATATGTCAGCATCATGGAAATGATCAACGCCGTCGATGTGGAAACAGCGGGAGATGATGCCCAGGAAGTCTGGGTGCTCGCCACAGAGTTCTATGACGACGATGGCCTGACGTTTAACGAAAAAGAGGGCAAGACGCCGGTGTCGCAACCGGTAAATTATTCCGAGTGGGATTATCAGACCCAGCTGGAACGTCCCTTGTGGGTGACCGTGTATGAAAAACATCCCAAAATGGGAGATCCCTCAGAAATTAATACCATGCTCGAACAACAAAAGCCTTTGGTGCAAAGGCTGCGAAAGCTGATTGAAGCGGTGCAGCCCCAGGGCGTGGTGCGGACGCGCAAAGTCGAAGATGGGGATGAAATTGATATTAATGCGGCCATTCTGGCGATGACGGATATCCGCATGGGGCAACAGCCGGATCCGCGTATAGGTATTCGCACCCGTCTGAATATTCGGGATCTTTCCGTCATGTTGCTGGTTGATCTTTCCGAATCGACCAATGACCTGCTGCGTACGCGTTCGGAAGGAGATGTCAGTGTGCTGCATTTGGCCAGGGAAGCCACGGCTTTGCTGGCTGAGGCCCTGGAGCGCATTGGCGACCCCTATATGCTCTGTGGTTTTGATTCCAATGGGCGCCACGACGTAGAGTTTTACAAGTTCAAGGACTTTGATGCGCCGTATGATGACAAAGTGAAAGGTCGTCTGGCAGGAATGACCGGACAGCTTTCGACCCGCATGGGTGCGGCACTGCGCCATGCCGGACATCTGCTGGATCAGCGTGCCAGCCAGAAAAAATTGATTCTGCTCCTCACCGATGGTGAACCCGCAGATAATGATGTGCGCGATCCACAATATTTGCGTTTTGATACCAAAAAAGCCGTAGAAGAACTGAACCGCAAGGGTATCCGGACATTTTGCCTGTCTCTGGACCCTTATGCCGATGAATATGTTTCCAGAATTTTCGGGCAACGTAATTATCTGGTGCTGGATCATGTGGACAAGCTTCCAGAAAAATTACCGCAGCTTTATATATCCATGACCAAATGATTTTAAATTGGAACATAATACAGGGAGTGTCGAATGGGTAATTGGGCAATTGCAATTCCATTCCTGCCAATTTTATCGGCAGTCATTATTTTTGTCTTTGCGCATTCTGCCCGCAAGGTGGCGGCGCGAATCAGCGTAATCATTACCTTGCTGACTTTTATATTGGCGCTCATTGAGCTGACCAGTTATGCCCTGGGCGGCTTTTCGCGCGTGGAGGTTATCGGCACCCTCTGGGGGAGTGTATGGCTTGATCCTCTAACCCTCATCATGTGGAGTTTTGTGAGTGGAATCAGCCTGCTGGTCCATATGTATTCTGTCCGCTACATGGTCGAAGAGGCTAATTACACCCGCTTTTTTGCGCTTCTTGACTTGATGACAGCGACTATTTTATTCATGGTTTCTGCGGCTGATCTGATTACCTTGCTGGTCGCCTGGTTTCTGGTGGGGGTGGTACTTTATTTTTTGTTGGGCCACGATACCAACCGTCCTGCAGCAGGACGTTATGCGTTCTGGACGCAAATTACTTACCGGGCCGGAGATGTGCCACTCTGGTTGGCCGCTTTTGTACTGATCAGAAGTTACCACTCTATTTCCCTTCCGGTGATTTTTTCCCGGCTGCAAATGTATCCGCATCTGGACGCTTTCTGGGGTTTATCGGTTCCGGAGCTGGTAGGTTTTCTCCTGGCTTTTGCCGCTTTTGCGCGCTCTGCCCAGTTTTTGCTTCATGGCTGGTTACCCTACACCATGGATGGTCCGACCCCGGTGTCTGCACTTATGCATGCAGGCATAGTCAACGCGGGCGGATTTTTGTTTAACCGGTTTTTTCCGGTATTCGAACACGCCAGTATTGTTTTGCATTTTGTTTTTATCGTAGGCCTGATTACCGCTGTAGTGGGATCAGCCATGATGTTGATTCAAAATGATGTGAAACGCTCACTGGGCTATTCGACCATGGGGCAGATGGGTTTTATGGTCATGGAATGCGGGGTCGGGGCTTTTGCTCTGGCCATTTTCCATCTGATCGCCCACGGATTTTTCAAGGCATCCCTGTTTTTGGGAGCAGGAAATATCATTGGCGAGGCCCGGGAACATGATGGCGTTCCTGCGGACCCGGTGTACACCTCGATTGTCGAGCGGCGTCCGGCCAAGCCTTCACGGCTGCCCTGGCTGGCGGCGGCAGCCTTGACCATTATCGTACCAGTAGTCGTGCTCAGTGTGTCCCACTTATTTGTTTCATCGCGACTTCTGCACGAACAAGGGGTCATTATCCTGCTCTTTTTCGGCTGGGTGACCGGAGCCCAGGCCTTGTTTGCTACCCATAAAATGACCCATACCAACCCCTGGCGTTTGATGGGTGGTATTCTCGGATCATTTGTTCTGGTGGTCATTGGTTATACCCTGATCAGCCATTACTTCGGACACTTTTTATATCCGCACGACGAGGAATATCAGATATATGGTGCCGCCAGTATCAACAGCGTTTACTTTGACGTGTTGGTGATCATCCTTGCGCTGCTCTTTGTCGGTGCCTGGGCTTTGACTTTTTTTGCGGATTCCAGCGGTTGGTGGGATCGCGCAGACCAGGGCCGCTGGCGTGGTGTTTATCTGGCCCTGTATGCCTTGTTGTCCAGAGAGCTGTATGTCAATGACCTGTATGCCCGCATGACTCAGATTTTGTTGAGTGGGGCGCGGCGTCTCAACGTTATGTTACGGTGGTGCTGAGATGGATATCATCATCTGGATTATCGCAGGTGCTTTGCTTCCCTGGTTCCCGTTCAGCTGGATTTTTAACCGTTTACTGGTCAGTGCACCGGGTGCCTGGGCGCGCGCTCTGACGGTTATTGTCCTGCCACAACTGGGTCTGCTGTTGCTTCTGAAATCAGGGGCCTGGTATGTGCTCGGCCAGGAAATGCCCACAGCCTTGCGGGCGTTGGCATTATTTACGGCGATTTTTTACGCCTATCGCGCTGCAGGAACCCGTGATGTGCAGATTTGGGCGCGTTTTATGGCCACTTCCGGCTTGTCCCTGACCTGGCTCCTGGTCGGATTGCTGCCGCAACACTGGGATATGCAACTTTTTGTGCTTGCCTGGTCTATCCCTGCTGCCCTGATGCTGATATGGGCGGGCGTTTTGACGAAAAAAACCGGAGCTTCCTATCTGGGTCTGAGCGGCGGTTTTGCCCGGGTTTTGCCCCGTCTTTCCGTGCTGATCTCTCTGACCGCACTTGCCGCTACCGCCACACCCATCTTTCCCAATTTTTTCGCCTTATTACAGGCTATGGAAAGTTTGCCAATCATCTGGATGCCTTTGTTATTGCTGGTCCTGCTCCTTTGGGGGTGGACCGTAGGGCGGCTTTTGCAGGATTTACTTTTCGGTATATACCATGGCGATGCGGTGCATGACTTGAGTGTGGCTGGCACCTGGTTGGGTGGGCTGACTTTGGGGGTATTTGCTTTGGTCGGAATCTTCTGGGGGGGCATATGGATCATCAACTGACTTTAGGTGATCGTCTGAAAGTACGGACGATGATTTATGTGGCCAGCGAGCCCATTCCACGGTTTTGGCCAATGCGCACCTTCATTCACCATAACCCGCTGTTCGGGCTGGAACACCTTCCTTTTGAAGAGGCGGTGGAAGAGGCGGGCCGATTATTTCACGGACGCGGATATCTTTCCCGCAGTGAATATCAGGAATATTGGCAGGCCGGGAAAGTCGATGAAAATGCACTGCGCAAATATCTCCATGTTTTTCTCGAAAAACACGCCGAGACTCTGCCCGGAATTTCCATGGAGCATTGGCTCTGGTCCTTGCTGACGCGTTGCCAGAACGAGCAGATGGTCCCGAGGACGGATTGGCTCGATGGACGAATTCTGCATGCAGTTCTCCATGGACAAGCGCCAGATCAAGACGACGAAACCCAAAAATACCGCCTGCAAGACATCCTCAGCCATAAAATAGCCCTGGACGGGCCAGTTTATGCCAATGTCGATCGTCTGTTCGGGACAGACATTGGCAGTACCCTGGATGATCTGCTGGTAAAAAGCTGCCTGGACTTTTTTGATGAAGGTCAGTCAGCCTGGCAGTCGCCGGGACGCAAGCAGGGATTTTTTGCTGCATGGAAAGAAGTGGCTCAGCATAATGTGCGCTTTTTCCTGCGTGGATTGCATTTGCGCAATCTTCTGGACTCAGAAGCGACGCCTGAAGGCGTAGTGGCGCATATTCTCCGGGATCTGAAAGTTCCCGAAGCATCCTGGCAAAAATATATTACCCGGCAATTGACGCGTTTGCATGGTTGGGCGGGTTTCATCCGCTACCGGAGTACAGCCAAACACTATTACTGGGCAGAGCAGTATCCGGCGGATCTGACGGATTTTCTGGCCGTACGCATGGTTCTGGGTATGGCGTTGCTTCAGGAGGCGGTCAGGCACCATGCTTGTCCGGCCAATGCCGAAGAAATTCAGGATTTTGTCCATGCGGATCCTTTTTCTGCCTATTTGCGTCTGGAGTTGTACACGGGGTCCATTTTACCCGCCTGGGCACAACAGGTAGAAGATGTATTGGCACGGCGCAAACGCTCTGGTTTTGACAAGATGGCGCAGCAGTACATTACTGCCAAGTCGCGTTGGGAAGCGGAACGTCAGGTTAAAAATCTGCAGCGACTGGCTAAAGCCATGGGCGCAGCAGCGGAAGCGGAGCTGTTGGCGATGACGCCTGATCAGCTCGACAGGTTTTTGGAGATTATGCGGGCCTGGGAAAAGCAGGAAGGCTTTACCTGGTTGCGTTCCATGGAGTCTCACTACATCAAGGATCTGGTCAACCGGATCCATATTCCGCAGGCGCCTGCAGCAGCCGAGGAGAAACGGCCTTTTGCCCAGGCATTGCTTTGTATTGATGTGCGTTCGGAACCCATGCGCCGGCACCTGGAAGCGATTGGTGATTATCAGACTTTTGGAATTGGTGGGTTTTTTGGGGTGCCGATCAGCTTCCTGGAGTATGGCCGCGGCACTGAAGTGCACCTTTGTCCGGCGATTCAGACCCCCAAAAATCTGGTGCTGGAAATCCCCGCCGAACTGGAACTGGAAGAAGAACCGCTTTATGGTGCTCTTGAGCATGTGCTTCATGAGCTAAAAAGTTCGGTGTTGTCCCCATTTGTGGCAGTAGAAGCCGTGGGTCTCATTTTCAGTCTGGGCCTGATTGGCAAGACCGTCGCGCCGCTGACTTATCATCATCTCCATCACAAGCTGCATGCTGAAAAGCCGGTAACGCGACTGCTCCTGGACAAGCTCAGTCCGGATCAGGCGGATTCCATTTTGCGGGCTGTGCAGCGGGCGATGATTGTCCGGGCGTTGATCAAAGAATGGAATGTTCCGCGCGATCAGGTGACGGACGACGATGTCAAAGAGTTGCGCGAAATTGCTTTGGAACATATCTCTGGACCCAGTGCACTGGCCCAACGCCGCAATTTGTCTGCTCAGCAGGAGTCTGAATTCATTCAGAAATTGCGTGACATATATCGGGTCGAACGGCATGAAACCAGTTTGCAGATGGAGCGACTGGGCCGCATTGGTTTCAGTCTGGATGAGCAGGTCCGCTACATTTCTCAGGCTCTGCTGCTGATTGGTATGAATCGTAATTTTTCGCGCTTTGTGCTGTTGGTTGGACATCAAAGCGAAACCGAAAACAATCCCTATGAATCGGCTCTGGATTGTGGGGCCTGTGGAGGTGGCAAGGGGCTACCCAATGCCCGGGTATTTGCGGCTATGGCCAACAAACCCGAGGTACGTCGGCGTTTGCGCGACAAGGGAATCATCATCCCTGACGATACCTGGTTTATGCCGGCCGTGCATAACACCACTTCAGACGTGGTGGAACTGCATGATGTGGACTTGTTGCCAGCAAGACATCTGCTCTATCTGGAGCGTTTGCAGAATGGCTTGTCAGCAGCTACCCGTCGTTCTGCTGCCGAACGCATGCCACTGCTCGGAGGAAATGCCAGGTTGGCCCAGGACCCCTACGCAGCGGCGGCCATGGCTCAGCGCCAAACCCACGACTGGTCGCAGGTCCGTCCGGAGTGGGGCTTGACCCGCAATGCCTATGCTATTGTTGGCCGACGGGAATTGACCGAGGGTCTGGATCTGGAAAGCCGGGCTTTTCTCCATTCCTACGATTACCGCCTGGATCCCAAGGGCCGTCTTCTGGAAACCATTCTTTCCAGTCCCATGGTGGTGGGTGAATGGATTAATCTGGAACATTATTTTTCCGTTGTGGATACGGAGCACTATGGTAGTGGCAGTAAGGTATATCACAACGTGGCGGGGCGCTTTGCAGTGATGACCGGCAACCAGAGTGATTTGCGTACAGGGCTGCCTACCCAGACCGTTCTCAAGGATGGCAAGCCTTACCATGAGCCGGTGCGCTTGATTGTGCTGGTCGAAGCGCCGGTCGCTTTTGCCCAGAGATCCGTGGGTAACCTGGTTAAAATCAAGGCGCTGCTGGGTGGGGGTTGGGTCCGGGTCATCATCATGGATCCGGAAGATGATTATCGCGCCTATGTCCTCGAAGATGGTGCCTTTCACTTGCAAGAACGAACTGAAACCCCTGACAGACAGACCCTCCTGGAGGAAATCGCATGAACACACTGAATTTGAGCCCTTTGAAAAAGCTGGAAATCATCATGGAGGGCGCGCACAAGGATTTTGCCACGGATCTTCTCGACAGGGCCGGGGTGAAAGGTTATACCATTGTCGGTAATTTGTCTGGAAAAGGCAGTCACGGCATTTATGAAGGACACGTTATGTTCAATGAAGATGACGTGCTGATCATGATTATAGTGGCTGTTCCCGAAGAGTTGGTGTCTCCTATTCTGGAAGGCTTCGCACCATTTTTTGAGAAACATACCGGGGTTGTGTTTGTTACGGATATCCAGGTCAGTCGGCTGGTGAAATTCAAGAATTAATATCAAGAGGTGATACGGTGAACAGTGATTCAAAAGAACAGTACCTGATTGAGAAAGAGCCGTATTACAAGGAAGTCCACGATGAAATTTCCTTGTATGAAGCTGCTTACGCAGCCCGTCTGCCGATGATGGTCAAGGGCCCGACCGGCTGCGGAAAGTCCCGTTTTGTTGAATATATGGCGTGGCGTCTGAAGCGGCCTCTGATTACTGTGGCTTGCAACGAGGACATGACGGCTTCAGACCTGGTAGGGCGGTTTCTGCTGGACAAGGATGGTACCAAATGGCAGGACGGTCCTCTGACCACCGCTGCGCGTATAGGGGCCATCTGTTACCTGGATGAAATTGTCGAGGCTCGTCAGGATACGACGGTGGTGATTCATCCTCTTACGGATCATCGGCGCACACTTCCCCTGGATAAGAAGGGTGAGCTGATTCAGGCCCATCCTGATTTTCAGCTGGTGATTTCCTTTAATCCCGGTTATCAGTCATCCATGAAAGATTTGAAACAATCCACCAAGCAGCGTTTTGGGGCTTTGGATTTTTCCTATCCGGAACGGACGATTGAAGTGGAAATTGTGGCTCATGAGTCGGGTGTTTCGGAAGATATGGCGGAAAAGCTGGTTTCCATTGCCGAACGTTCGCGCAACCTCAAGGGGCACGGTCTGGATGAAGGCTTGTCCACACGTATGCTCATTTATGCCGGTGCGTTGATACAGAAAGGTGTGGCACCCATTGCGGCCTGCAGCATGGCCCTGGTGCGCCCGATTACGGATGATCCGGATATGCGTGACGCCCTGGATGCGGCCGTCGGTACTTTTTTCTAACCTGAAACGGCGCGGGCCAGAGTTGCTGCAAAGCCTCCAGGCCCGCGACCATTTTGAGGACTGAAAGCTTCATAAAAAGCTGTGGTGAATTGGGCTTCTCCCATTCGCCACGGCTTTTTAGCTTTGAACCCGGCCGAATCTAGCCCTGGTTTCTGTCCTGACGCAACCACTCCGTACTTTTGATCAGCATTCGATGGATGGAAAGTCCCTTATTGTAGGCGTGTACCTCATGCAGGGGTATCCAACGCAAGGCATGGGACTCACTGTTTCCATCCAGGGGGATACGATCATCTATTTCTACCAGAAATCGAATATCCAGATGCTGATGGGCTGGCTCGCTGCCATGCCGGCGAGTCCGGTGAATATCCACATCAAAGATGCTTGATTGCAGCAAGCGGATATCTGTCTCTGCAACCCCGGTTTCTTCGCTGCACTCCTTGAGCGCCACGGCGAGGACATTTTCATCACCATCCGCATGTCCTCCCGGCTGAAACCATTGCTCCAGTTTCCGGTGGAGCATAAACAGCGTGGCGGTACGGGCAGGGTTGAGAATCCAGGTGGAAGCGGTAATGTGCAGGCCGCTGCCTTCCCGGAAAAAGCAATCCGGATCGCTTTGCAAAAGAACGCAACCCCGACGGGCATAAGCCAGCTCTTCCATATAGTGACTACGATACTGGCAGAGCTGGGTTTGCAGGGTTTGCCGATTCATCTGCATCAAGTCCAGGAAGGGTTTTCCACAGCGTGGATGGCGGCGGCTGCGGCTTCATCCACGTCCGCTTCCTTTCCGGCAATGGTCAGGCGTCCGTAGGCACCCACGGCACGCACATCGACCAGCGTGATATTGGCAGCTTTTTCCGCCTGATTGGCGGCATATATGACGTAACCGGCCGGATCAGTTTCCAGAATGAACATGCTTTGCTCCGGAAGAATCATGGAGCCGCGCCGCCCCTGGCGGTTTATGAGTACGGTGTGATCCGGCATCATTCCACGGATGATTTCTTTCCAGGTGATTTTGCAGGCGGTACGATCCTGCTGACTGGCACCCATGCGCTGCAAAACCACTCGACCAGCCTCCCGTACATCACTCTGGTCACGATGATGAACGACCATCGCTCCAAACTCGCGTTCAATGACCTGCTGGGAAAGATGCACGCGAGTAGCTTTCAGGGCAATGTCCGTGAGACGGTGAATCGCCATGGCAGGGGAAACTTCAATCCACAAGGCCGCATCGCCGGGCACAGGAAGAAAGCCCTGGGAGACCGAGGCCATATATGCAGCGAGTTGCGGTTGTAGGGAGTCTATGTAGACGTAAGTGCGAAGTTGAATCATGAGCCATGGTTCGAATATAGTCGAACGATTATAGCGGGATTTACCGCTACGCTCCAGTCCATTTCATGTTGATCAGATGAGGTTGATAGTATTGGGAAAGCATCGCCTGCGGCGCTGGGCTCTGGATATTGTGCTGATGGTGTTGGTCGTGGCCGGAGTATATGTATGGACACAATGGCGCGGCGCAAGTGATGTTGCTACCCCTGCCACATTACCGGTTCTGACCCTGCAAAAGCCGGATGGGCAGTGGGTACAGTATCATCCCGGAGCAAATCAGGTGACCCTGATCAATTTCTGGTCTGCGGATTGCCCTCCCTGTATTGCCGAAATTCCCGCCCTCAACTGGCTCCAGCAATGGTTTGGGGGTGCTGGATTTACGGTGCTGGGTGTAGCTGTTGCCGGAAATACGCCGCAGGCCATCGCGGCGGCGCGCTCCCGTTTTGCTATGGATTATCCCCTTTATGCGGATAAAAACGGAGCTGCCGCCCAGATTCTGGGCGGAGTCACGCTGACGCCCACCTCCTTGCTGATCAACCCCAAGGGGCAGATTGTGGGCCGTTATGTAGGGGCTATTTCCCTACCCGTTGTCGTCTGGCGATTACTTTGGATGTCCCATCATTAGCGATGTATGGCTATTTCCCTGTGGGCGCGTTGCCGGATAGAGGGGTGCCAGGGCTTTCGCCTCCGCTGCTAATGGCTGATCCAGCGGGCAAGCCGGCCTGCGGTGATATTGGGCATACAAGCGCTCCCAATCCCGACGTGTTTCAGCAGGTTTGGCGCAGGCCAGGGCCAGCATCCCAAAACCATCATCGTCCCAGCCGCAATCACTCAGCACAGCTTCCGGCCAGCGTTGCATGTAGGCGTCGCGCATCAGATTTTTACCTAATTCTGCCAGATCCTCAGCAATGCCCCGGGCCAGCGCCCGCTCTTTCCATTCGTCCCATTCAAATAACATTTCCTGTGTGGCAACCATAGAACACTCTCCCGTTGTGCAATTTCATGAATGCACCCTTATTGGATGGGGTGCTTTTGGGTTACGACCCTTTGGGTATAGTTCAGCTTGGGAGTGCTGTCAATAATTATATTCATATGCTTATATGCTAAAATTACGCTTCTCGCTGCTTTTCTGTCCTTGTGCTAGGTTAAGCGCGTATTATCCTGAAGATGGCAGCGGGCCTGCAGGCTTTTTGCTCCAACGTCCCTTGTCTGTTGTTCTAAGGCTCATCCTGCTGTCAGGAGAGAACTCGCCCTTTGGGCTCAAACAGCTCTCCTGACGGGCGCAGGATTTGACCAAGAACAACAACGGCGCGGGCCAAAGTCGCTGCAAAGCCTGCAGGCCCGCTGCCGTCTTTGGGGTTACAGTGGCATCTGGCAACGGAGTGGTACACATGATTCGTAGTATGACGGGGTTTGCCCGCAGTGAAAGGCATGGAGACTGGGGCACGCTGGTCTGGGAGTTGCGTACGGTTAACCACCGTTACCTGGATATCAGTTTACGGTTGCCGGAAGGTTTTTCCGTGTATGAAACGGCGATCCGGGCACGCTTGCAAAAATCCCTGCAGCGCGGAAGAGTTGATGTCTGGCTGCGCTTTCAGGCTGTTGAGGGTGGGGGATTGCGCCTCAATCGTGATCTGGCGGAAGAATTACAGACCATTTACAGTGAATTGCTGCAGTGCTGGAATCTGCGCGAGATGGCTTTGAATCCGCTGGACGCCTTGCGTTGGCCTGGGCTGGTGCAAAGCACCGGCACGGACAGCGCTGTTCTGGAAGAAGAAGTGTTGTCATTGCTGGACAGTACCATTGCAGAATTGCAGGCCACCCGGGAGCGTGAGGGGGCAGCTCTGGCGCAGATGCTATTGAGTCGGGTGGACGCTATTGGCGAACAGACCCGCGCTTTGCGGGCGCATCTTCCGGAACTGGAAGAGGCGGTGCGTAATCGCTTGCAGGCCCGCCTTGCTGACCTGGCCATTCAGGTGGATCCGCAGCGTTGGGAGCAGGAGATTCTGTTTTATCTTCAGCGTCAGGATACGGCAGAAGAGCTGGATCGGCTGGATACGCATCTGCAGGAATTAAGACGGATACTGACCCGCCGGGAAGCGGTTGGACGGCGTCTGGATTTTTTAATGCAGGAGTTGAACCGGGAAGCCAACACCCTGGCCTCCAAGGCTGCAGACAGTCAGGTGACTTTTGCTTCTGTGGAACTGAAGGTGTTGATCGAACAGATGCGCGAGCAGGTGCAGAATGTGGAGTAGAAAATCATGACGAGCAGCGCAGAACGCGGTATCCTATGGATTATTTCGGCACCGAGCGGGGCGGGGAAAACCAGCTTGTCGCGAGCGCTGGTAGAGGCTGTTCCGCAGTTACGCACTTCGGTTTCCTACACCACAAGGCCGGCGCGGCGCGGAGAGGTGGATGGAACAGACTACCATTTCGTGGAAATGGCGCAATTCAGCGAAATGGCGGAGCGGGGCGAGTTTCTGGAATATGCCCGGGTGCATGGTAATGGTTATGGCACCGGTGAGCCCTGGGTCAAAAGTCAGCTGTTTGCCGGTATGGATGTGTTGCTGGAGATAGACTGGCAGGGCGCGCGTCAGGTCCGTGAACGTTTACCCGGACAGGCGGTCAGTATTTTTATTCTGCCGCCTTCACTGGATACCCTGGAAACCCGTTTGCGGGGGCGCGCCCAGGATTCCGATGAAGTCATTGCGCGGCGCGTGGCGGCAGCCCGTGAAGAGTTGCTGCATTATGACGAATTTGATTATCTGGTCGTGAATGACCAGTTTGAAACAGCATTGGCCGATTTGCGCAGCATTGTCCATGCGGAACATCTGCGTTTGGGCAGCCAACAGCATGCCCAGCATCAGCGTCTGAAAGATCTTTTGGGTATGATTTATTAACTATTGAATAAGGTAAGTAAAAATGGCGAGAGTAACTGTTGAGGATTGTCTGGAAAATGTCACCAATCGTTTTGAACTGACCCTGGTGGCGGCGCGTCGTGCCCGCCAACTGGCTTCTGGAGCTATAGCCGGAGTGGAAGTAGGACGGGACAAAAACACCGTGGTGGCCCTTCGCGAAGTGGCGGCAGGCCTGGTAACCCGGTCCATTCTGGACGAGCAGATGCCACCTCCAATGCCCAATTTTCCGGGCGCAGCGGGTCGCGATTTAGCGGGAGCAGAGGATGCCTCCGGCGTCTGAATCGGTAGAGGCGGTTTCCGTCCCCGTATTGCCTTTGGCATCCGGGGTTGGTGAAGTATTGCGGTTACCACCGGTAAAGCCGGCACTGGACGATCCCTGTGCGCCTTTGCGGGCGTTATTACAGCAGTACATGACTCCAGAAGAAGTGGCTCGGGTCCGGGAAGCCTATGAACTGGCACTGGCAGCGCATGGCGAGCAAACCCGTCGCAGTGGCGAGCCCTATATTCATCATCCGGTAGCGGTGGCCTGTATTCTGGCAGAACTACAGCTGGATATATTTACCGTGCAGGCGGCTTTGCTGCATGATGTCATTGAAGATTGTGGTATTAGCAAGGAAGCACTCGGCGAGCGTTTTGGCCCGGAAGTCGCGGAAATGGTCGATGGGGTCAGCAAGCTCGGTCAGGTCCGTTTCGAAACCCGGGAAGAAGCCCAGGCCGAAAATTTCCGCAAAATGTTTCTGGCCATGTCCCGGGATATTCGGGTAGTGCTGATCAAGCTGGCCGATCGTCTGCACAACATGCGGACGATGGGGGTCATGACTCCGGAAAAAAGACGGCGCATTTCTCGTGAAACCCTCGATATTTATGCGCCTATTGCCCAGCGTCTGGGGATTCATGCCATTCGTATCGAGCTCGAAGAGCTGGCTTTTTCCCATCTTTACCCCAAGCGCTGGCATACCCTCAACGAAGCCGTCAAGGCGGCTCGCGGTCATCGCAAAGAGGCCGTCCAGAAAATCGAGCAAGCTTTGCTGGACCGTCTGCATCAAGAGGGTTTTGAAGCACAGGTCAGCGGCCGCGAGAAGCATGTTTACAGCATTTATAGCAAGATGCAAAAAAAAGGGATGGCCTTCAGTTCCATTCTGGATTTGCACGCCTTTCGGGTGATCGTGGCGGATGTGGATACCTGCTATCGTGTATTGGGCATCATTCACAGCTTATATCGGCCGATTCCCGGGCGTTTCAAAGACTATATTGCGATTCCCAAGTCCAACGGCTATCAGTCTCTGCACACGGTGTTGCTGGGACCTTTTGGGCACCCTGTAGAAGTCCAGATTCGTACGGAAGATATGCACCGGGTGGCGGAAGCCGGTGTGGCTGCCCACTGGCTTTACAAAACCGGGATGAATCATGCCCATGCCGAAACCCAGGCCCGGGCCTGGCTGCAGCGTTTGCTGGAGTTGCAGACCCAGGGCGGCGATTCGCAGGAATTCCTCGAAAGTGTCAAGCTCGATCTTTTCCCTGATGAAGTATATGTGTTTACGCCCAAAGGAAAAATTCTCAGCCTGCCGCGTGGTGCCACGGCCGTTGATTTTGCCTATGCCGTTCATACGGATATCGGGAATCAGGCGGTTGCCGCCCGCGTCAATGATATGTATGTGCCCCTGCGCAGTCCTCTGAATAATGGTGACAAGGTGGATATTGTCACTGCCACTTCGGCGCATCCGCAGCCTGGCTGGCTGGACGTGGTCGTTACTGCCAAGGCCCGCAGCAGTGTCAGGGCCTATCTCAAAACCATTCAACGCGAAGACGCAGAAACCCTCGGTCGTAATCTGCTGGAGAAGGCACTGCAGAGTCTGGGTGGAAATTATCAGCAGTTGGCTGCGGCGGATTGGCAGCGCGTTCTGGGCACTTTCAATGTTCAGGAGGAAGGCCAGTTGCTGGCGGCTGTCGGAATGGGTGAATTATTTCCGCTGGTCGTAGCCCATAAATTGTTGCCGGAAGAAGATGACCGGGGACGTTTGGCGCAAACCGCGCGGCGTCTGGGGCAGGCGGTAAGCCAACTGCTGCCCAGCCGTCTGAATCGCGAGGTGGCGGTGAAAAAACCGTTGCTGATTCGCGGCACTGAAGGTTTGCCGGTGACCCTGGCGCGTTGCTGTCGGCCAATCCCGGGCGATCCCATTTTGGGCTTTATCAGCGCAGGCAAAGGGGTGGTTGTGCATACCCACGATTGTCATAACATTCGCGAATGGCGCAAGCGTCGTGATCGTTGGGTGGATGTGCAGTGGGACCCCGATGCTCATGGCGATTTCCCGGTGACTATCCGGGTGGTGGCAGAAAGTGCCCGGGGCGTTCTGGCCCGTATTGCCACCCTCATCTCCGATGAAGATTCCAACATCGACCATGTGGATATTGAGCCTCAGGATGGACTCTATACCGGAATCACCTTTACCATATTGGCCCATGACCGGGATCATCTGGCGAAAATCATGCGCAGTTTGCGGAGTTTGCCCATGGTTTCACGGGTACAGCGGGTCAAGAACTAATCCAAGGAGAAAACATGCCGACACCAGTACACAGTGATGCAGCACCCCAGGCTATTGGCGCCTACAGTCAGGCGATGACCCATAACGGTCTGCTCTACCTGTCGGGACAAATACCCCTGGATCCCGGCACCGGACAGATGGTGGAAGGGGATTTTTCATTGCAGATACGGCGGGTGCTGGACAACCTCAAGGCGGTTTGTGCGGCTGCTGGCACAGATTTGCAACAGGCCATCAAATTGCAGGTTTTTCTTACGGATCTCAGCAATTTTGCAGCAGTGAACCAGGCTTTGGAGGCGGAGTTTGCGCTGCCCTACCCAGCCCGGGCGGTGGTGCAGGTTACGGCACTGCCCCGGGGTGCCCAGGTGGAAATTGACGGTATTGTCGCCTTGGGGAAATCGGACTGATATGGAGCGCGCCGAACTTCTGGCCCAGCCGATGCGGGTTTTGCTGCAGGAACATCCGGTGCTGGTATCATTGCTGGAAGAGAGGGGAATTCATTGCGGTGAATGCTTTATTGCTGATCGCGAAACCCTGGCCGGGGTGGCGCGGATGCATGGGGTAGATCTTAACGAAATCCTGAACGAGTGGGCCCATCGCGAGGCTCTGCCGCACAGCGACTGAGCAGGTGCCTGCCTCCTCCGCTCCTCTCTACCTGCAAAGTTCGGTTTCGGCGCTGCGGGGCGTTGGTCCGGCCCTGGTTCAGCGCCTGCAGCGCATGGATATCTGGCGGGTCCAGGATGTGCTTTTCCATCTGCCCAGCCGCTACCAGGACCGGCGCCATCTTTTGCCCATCGGGACACTGTTGCCTGAACAGGAAGCTGCGGTGCTGGGCGAGATTACCCAGGTGGAACACTTGCGTGGGCGTCGCGATCAGTGGCTGGTCACCCTCAGTGACGGTACCGGACAACTGTACATCCGCCTTTTTCACATGCTCGCGCCGATGCGTGCCCAATGGCAGAAAGGCAGGCGCTTATGGTGTTTCGGGGAAACCCGTGCGGGTTACCAGGGTCTGGAAATGGTGCATCCTGAGTGGCAGATGGCCGACCAGCCACACTTTCAGGCGCCTACCCACCTGACCCCTTTTTATCCCAGTACCCAGGGCATTACCCAGGCACAATGGCGGCGCTGGGTTGCCCAGGCACTGACCCTGGTGGATCAGCTCCCCGATTATCTGGCGAAATATTTAGGTCCGGCGTGGCCACCCCTGGGTGAGGGCCTGCGGCTTTTGCACGAAAGTGCAGAAGAAGTGCCGACGCCTGCGCATCCCGCCTGGCAGCGTCTGGCCTTGGAAGAACTGCTCGCCAATCATCTGGCTATTCGCTCTGCCCGTACGGCTGGTGATGAAACGGGTGCTCCGGTAATTAAAGCCAGTGGGAGTCTCTGGGCGGCGTTTCTGAAACAACTGCCTTTTGCACCGACTGCCGCACAGCAGCGGGTTATTGCGGAAATTAACCAGAATATGGCCCAGACCCGGCCCATGCGGCGTTTGTTGCAAGGCGATGTGGGCTCCGGCAAAACGCTGGTAGCCGCAGCGGCAGCATTGACGGCCGTGGAGCAAAATTACCAGGTAGCCCTGATGGCGCCGACGGAAATCCTTGCCGAACAGTTGCATGACCGCTTTGTGGAATGGTTGACGCCCCTCGGTATTCAGGTGGGTTTTCTGGTGGGCGGGCTTGGTCAGAAAGCCCGACGCGAAGTCCTGGAGGGTTTGGACAATCAACGCATCCAGATTGTCGTGGGAACCCAGGCACTTTTTCAGGATGAAGTAAAATTTGCCGGACTCGGTCTGGTGATTATTGATGAACAACATCGCTTTGGCGTGGATCAGCGCCGACAGCTGCTGGAAAAGGGGACCATTCCTCATCTCCTGGTGATGACGGCGACGCCTATCCCCCGGACTCTGGCGATGACGGTGCATGCGGACCTGGATTTGTCGATTATTGACGCACTGCCGCCGGGACGCAGTCCCGTAGAAACCCTGGTTGTTGCCGATACCCGGCGGGCAGAGTTGATGACCCGCATGCAGCACCGACTGGCTGAAGGAGATCAGATTTACTGGGTTTGTCCACTCATTGAAGAATCCGAGATTCTGGCGCTGCAGGCAGCAGAAACCAGTTATGCCGATTTGCAGGCAGCCTTGCCGGAAGTGGCCATCGCTCTGGTCCATGGACGCCTGCCTGCCGCCGAAAAGGCTCGGGTCATGGCAGATTTCAAGGCCGGGAAAACCCGGATTCTGGTGGCGACTACGGTCATTGAGGTCGGTGTGGACGTGCCCAATGCCAGTCTGATGGTGATTGAGCATGCGGAACGGATGGGCCTCGCGCAACTCCATCAGTTGCGCGGCAGGGTAGGGCGTGGTCAACGGCAAAGTAGTTGCATACTCCTTTATCATCCGCCTTTGGGGGGAAAAGCCCGGGCGCGCCTGCAGGTCATGCGTGACAGTCGCGATGGCTTTGTGATTGCCCGCAAAGACCTGGAATTACGCGGCCCTGGCGAGTATCTGGGCACGCGGCAAACCGGATTGCTGCAGATGCGGGTGGCAGACATGATGCGTGATGAAGCGCTGCTGGCCGAATTGCCACGTCTCGCCACACAATTGCTGCAAGAAAATCCAGAAGCCGTGCAGGCGCTGATTCAGCGCTGGTTGGGTAATCGTCTGGATTACAGCCAGGTGGGTTGAGTGAAAACATGCCGATTATCATGGACTTTGATGATCTGTCTCGGGTATATTATGAAAGCATTAAAATGAAAAAACCAAGGAAGCAGGTGCATGGGTAATTTAAGAAAATGGTGGTGGCTGCTGGGGTTAATGGTTCTGTGGGGTCTGGACGGGTGTGCTCCCCATATTTCTGCGCCGCCCGTGCATTCTGTGGCCTATTATGCGGCGCAAATCAAGGCGCCAGTCATTACTCCTGTGGCTCCGGTGGTATCGCCGACAGTTTCTGCGCTGGCGCAGCAGCAACCCGTGCGGATAGTCGTCTCAACCACTGCGCATCTGCTGCGGATTTATCGGGGAGATACGCTCCTGGCTACTTACCCTGTGGCCATTGGCTTTAACGGTTCGGCACCGCGTCGTACCCGTGGTGATGATGTCACGCCGGTTGGTCATTATCATATTGGCTGGATTCTCCATGGCACCCAGTATGGCCCTTTCATGGGACTCACCTATCCCAACAAGGAAAATGCCGAGTGGGGATTGCAGGAGGGTATTATTACCCATAGCCAGTATCGCGCGATTGTGGACGCCATTGATGCCGGTCAGACTCCACCTCAAAATACTCCGTTGGGCGGCGAAATAGGCATTCATGGGATGGGTCCGCAGTTTTCTGATGATCCGGAAAGCAAGGTGTTTCCAGGTCGCTGGACGGCGGGCTGCGTAGCCTTGTCCAACTGGAATGCGCAACAAATTGCGGCGCTGGTACAGGTCGGCACCCCGGTGGAAATTGTGGGTGAGGTGAAGGGTTATCGACGTAATTATGACCCGAAAGCAGAATTGGCATGGTCACAGTATCAGCACCGCAAGAGGGGCAGTGTTGATAAATCCCACAGCACGGCCAAGCACTTAAGCTCCGTTAAATACGCCCGGAATCCGGGTGCAAAAAAGTCTTCCGCTTCTTCCCCTGAAACAGGTATGGACGTGCTTCTGGCCAGGCTGGGAAAAAATCAGTAACGCACGGTAGCCTAAGGAACTCTAGTGTGCGAGCTTCTGGCTGAGTTGTTGGGCGGCTTCCATACAATCACCCAGGGCGACACCGTCACTCCAGTTGGCGCGGAAATACAATCCAGGAATCTGCCGGGTTATTTTGGCGATGCGTTCCAGGCGAGCCAGGTGGCCCAGTTCATATTGGGGTATGGCTTCCGGCCAGTTTTGACAGCGACTGAAGCTGGGTTCTCCTGCTATGCCCAAAATGGGTCGGATTTCGTGTAAAACGGTCTGGAGAAGGTCGCTGTCACAGCGACCCCGCAGAGGATTCTGGCTGCCGCCAATGAATGCCGTCATCAGAACCTGCTCTGGAGCTGCGCGATCTGGAAACAGCGTGGAGGAGAACAGGACGCCCAGGGTTTCCAGACCCATTGTACGGGGAATCAGCATGCCGAAACCATCCAGGGGATGCGCAACGCTGCTGCGCGGGAATCCCAGAGAAAGCGTAGTGACTGCTGGATAGCTGATGGCTTTCAGTTCTGCCGCCAGGGTTGGCTGCAGCGTTGCCAGCAGAGCCGCTGCTTTATGGGCAGGCAGGGACAGAATGATTTTTTCACTCCGCCAGCTTTGCTGTTGACTGAATACTTCCCAGGTTCCATCCTCGTGTTGTTGCAGTAGATCTACCGGCGTGTTGCACTGCAGGGGTCCCTCCAGCCGTTCCGCCATGCGCAGGGGCAAGGCCTGCAGGCCATTGTGGAAAGAAACCAGACGTGGCTTGGTGGGGTTCTTACGGCCAGCAAGTGCGGCCCTGAATAGCGAACCATGTTCCTGTTCCATTTTGACCAGGCGCGGAAAAGTGGCGGCAACTGCCAGTCGTTCCGGATCCCCGGCAAATACTCCCGAAACAAAAGGATCAACCAGCCAGGTAAGTACTTCAGGACCCAGGCGGCGGCGTACAAATCCGGCGATGCTTTCTTCCGCTGAGGACTTGCCGCGCCCGCGAAAAGCTTCGCCGAGGAGGCACAGGCGACCCTGCAGAGAGAGTAACTTTCCGCTGAATAGTACTCCCGGTCCGAGTGGGACCAGTTGGCGTTTGCGATTGAGTATGTAGCGCCTTTTGGCCAGAGGGTTGGCTTCGACGATTTCCTGTTGCAGTTGGAGTGAATCCATCAGTGCCGGAACCACCTGACCTTTAAGCATCAGTGAATTGGGTCCGGCATCCCGCAGAAAACCATTTTCTTTGATGCTCAGAAGATTTCCCCCGACTTGGGGGGCTGCTTCCAGCAGGCGGGACTGCACGCCCTGTTGCTGCAAAAAATAGGCACTGGCGAGACCGGAAAGGCCGCCACCAATAATGATGATTTTATCCAAGAGATTTATTCCTTGCCCAGATAGTAAGGGCTTTGCAAATACCAGCTTTGAAAATGCCGTAATAATGCCACTAATACGGCAGTGACGGGGAGGGCGAGCAAGAGCCCGATAAAACCGAACAACTCTCCCCCGGCCATCACGGCAAATATCACGGCCACAGGATGTAGGCCGATGCGGTCTCCTACCAGATATGGGGTAAATACCATGCTTTCCAGAATCTGTCCGATGAAAAATACCAATAATACCCAGGCAACCGAAAGCAGCGAACCGGTTTGCACATACATGGCGAGGCTGGCCATGAGGACGCCGCTGATGACACCCAGATAAGGGACAAAACTCAGGATGCCAGCTATCAGACCAATGAGAATGGCGGTTTTAAGGCCGATAATGCTGAGACCAATGGCATAACAGCAACCCAGGGCGAGCATGACCAGCAGTTGGCCACGCAGAAAGGCCATCAGCATGGTGTCGGCATCCCGGCTCAAAAGACGTATCAAGGGTGCATGCTTTTGCGGAATCCACTGATCAATCCGGACCAGCAAACGCGGCCAGTCCCGTAATAAATAAAAACCCAGAACCGGCACCAGAATGATGCTTAATGCGCCGGTCAATAATCCTGACCCGGAGCTCAAGGCAACTTGTAAGCCATGTCCCAGCCAGGCGGCCAGCTTCTGGGCATTGCTGGTGGCATAGTGGGAAACAGCGCCGCTATCCAGTTGAATACCCGTTGCTGCGGCAATTTGCGGGATCAAACGGCTTTGCAGTAATCCTCCATATTTTTGCAGGTACTCCACAAAAAGCAGGGATTGATGCTTGATGACCGGTAACAGGGCCATGATGCTACCCGCAACAATCAGCAGGACAATCACAAACACCAATGTGGTGCCCCAACTGCGGCCAATATGATGACGCTGGAGATAAGTCACCAGAGGGTTACCCAGATAGGCGAGAATGGCTGCCAGTAAAAATGGGGTAAGAACGGGAGACAGACGAATTGTCAACCACCCCAGCAAAATCAAAATGGCCAGGAAAAAAAAGCGTTGCATGAATTGACGTATGCTCCGTGTGGATCAAGCTGCGAATTAGCAGAGTATATCAGTATATCAGTCGTGTAGGGTTCGGCTATGGGCGTTCTTGTCGATGCCGAGAATATCCATGAAGGTGGAAAGTACGCGGGATCTTTGCAGACTTTTGGGGACGGCAATATAGCTTCTCCAGACCGGGCTGGGGGCGGCTATGCGGATACCGTGAAGTCCCCAATCCAGGCGTTTTTCAAAAACCGTTCGGGTGATGAAGCCTACCCCGAGTCCGGCTTGAACCATGGCGCCCACCGATTCCACATCAGCTACTTCCACGAAGCGTTGTGGCTGAATATCTCTGGCGTTAAAAACGCCTTCCATGATTTTGCGCACACCCGAGGAAGGTTCCCGCCAGATGATCGGATAAACCTGAAAATCCTGAATGGGAACTTCCGCGTGAATGGCGAGGGGATGGTCATGGGGCACGATGGCGATGATTTCATCCGCACACCAGGGCAGTTTTTCGTAGTAGGCGGGGAGGTTGGGAATATCCATATCCCCCTCAAAAAAAAGAATGTCAATTTCGGAAAGCTGAATATCCTGCCAGTAGGTCACGCCACTTTTGATGTGCAAATTGATATCTGGATGATTGCTCTGAAATTTTTGCAGGTAGGCCGGGAGGAGGTGGTTGGCGATCAGGCTGGTCGAGGCAATGCGCAAATCGCCACTTTGCAGGGATTGGCGGCGGATGACCTGACGTTCTATGTCGCTGATTTTGTCACGGAGCTGGCGGATGTCGGGCAACAGAGCTTGACCTGCATCTGTCAGGCGAATGCTGCCTCCCTCCCGGATATAGAGGGGCTCGCCGACTTCTTCCGAGATTTTATGCAGGCGTTCAGAGATCGCGGGTTGTCCGCGATGCAGGCGGGAGGCGACTTCACTGACGCTGCCGGTTTCGGCGAGCAGTAAGAGGGTCAGCCATTGTTCTGCGCTAATATTCATCAATTAATCCGAATCAATATTCAACTAAATCGATTTGTTTGAATTTCAAGGATAGCGTACCGTCAAAATAAAATCATTTCCAAGAGTTGGTAATGCCGGAAAATATCCCAATTGCACCTGAAGTATTGACCCATGTAATCGAAAGAGAAGTAGGCGGATGGCAGGGCAAGCTGCGCCATAACCCTTTATTTCACCTGTTGCTGGCCTTTTTTGTTGGCATCATCGCCGGGTTGGGAGCGGTGGCGTTTCGGCGTCTCATCGGCCTGATGCACAACCTGTTTTTCTTTGGTCAGTGGTCCTTTTCTTTTAATGCGCTGAAACATTCGGATGCCAGCATCTGGGGCGCCGGAATCATTTTGGCCCCCGTTATCGGTGGTCTGATTGTGGTCTGGCTGGTGCGCAACTTTGCGCCCGAGGCCAAAGGTCATGGCGTGCCCGAGGTGATGGATGCCATTTACTACAAGCGCGGGGTGATTCGCCCTGCCGTAGTATTGATCAAGGCGCTGGCTTCGGCCATTACCATTGGGAGTGGCGGCTCAGTGGGCCGGGAAGGGCCCATTATCCAGATGGGCGCAGCCTTTGGGTCCAGTCTGTCGCAATGGTTGCGCTTGCATGAGTGGCAGCGTCTGGGCTTGATTGCTGCCGGTGCCGGTGCCGGAATTGCGGCCACTTTCAATACGCCGGTTGGCGGCATTCTGTTTGCGGTGGAATTGATGCTGGTGGAAGTCAGTGCCCGTACACTGGTGCCTGTCATGATTGCCACTGGAACGGCCACCTTTGTGTCCCGCCTGTTTCTGGGAAATCATCCTTCTTTTGTGATTCCTGCCAGCATTATTGCCAGTACAGCCCATGAAACGGCTGCCGATTATGTAGCGTATGTGGTTTTTGGGTTGCTGGTAGGGGGCGTGGGTTTGCTGTTCACCAATACCCTTTACTGGACTGAAGACTTGCTGGAAAAATGGTTAAAAAATGCCTATCTGCGCACAATTTTGGGAATGGCTGCGGTGGGTCTGACCATGTATATGATCCAACGCTGCACCGGACATTATTATGTGGAGGGCGTGGGTTATGCCACGGTCCAGAATGTTCTGGAAAGTACCCTGCTGAATCCCGGTTTTCTGCTGCTGCTGTTGGTATTGAAGGTGTTTTCCTTTGCGGTCACTTTGGGTTCGGGAGGATCCGGCGGGGTTTTTTCTCCTTCCCTGTTCGTGGGAGCCGTGCTGGGGGGCGCTTTCGCAGCCCTGGTGAGTCAGTGGATTCCGGACTATCAGATGGGTATGGCGGTGGGCGCGGCACTGGGTATGGCAGGGATGGTCGGGGCATCTACCGGGGCCGCCGTCACTGGCGCCGTCATGATTTTTGAGATGACCAATGACTACCACATCATTATCCCGTTGATTGTGGTATCGGGCTTGGCTTTTGGTGTGCGCAGACTGTTTACCCGCGAGAGCATCTATACGCGCAAGCTGATCCGGCGGGGACATTTTATTCCTGAAGCCCGGCACAGCAATCTTTATCTGATGCGTCCTGCGGCGCAACTCATCGAAACGCCTATGGTACGCCTGCGCGGAGACCGGACATTGGAGGATTTGCAAAAAATACTCCTGCATCGTCGTGAGCTACCCCATGTGCTGATTATTGAAGGGACCATGCCTTTGGCGGTCATTCCTGCGCATCGGGTGGCAGAAATTCTGCGTCGGGAAATCCGCCATGTGCCCTTGAGTGATCTGGCCAGTACCGACTGGGTAGCGGTGCGTGATGACAGTCAGCTTTATGATCTGGTCGCCCGTCTGCGCGCCTGTGCCTGCGAGACGGCGCTGCTCTGCAAAAAGGATCCCCCCGAACATCATGAGGATGTGGTGGCTGTGGTGACCGTGGAAGATATTCTCAGTTATGCCTCTCTGCCTCAGGTCCTGCTGCGACCGGAGCGCGGTCCGCAATGAGTCGGGATACCGTACGATGAAACAGGCATGGACAAGCCTGCGCCGCACTCTCCATGATCGGCTTTCCCCGGTGGGTGAAGGGCCCGGCTTGATCCTTCTTGGTGCCTTTGTGGGCTTGTTAGCCGGTGGTGGTGCTTTGCTTTTCCATTATCTGGTAGCGCTGCTCCACAACCTGTTTTTTCAGGGAAGCTGGAGTTTTTATTACAATGAGCATTTGCCATCCACACCGTCGCTTTGGGGGCCGTGGGTGATTCTGGTGCCGGTATTGGGTGCCTTTCTGGTTACCATTCTGGTGCAACGGGTCACCACGGAAGTTGAAGGTGCAGGCGTCAGCCAGGTTATGGAGTCGGTGCATACGGATGGCGGACGCATACGCCCCATTATTGCCGTTTTGCGGCCACTGGCGACAGCGCTGACTCTGGGTTCGGGAGGCTCTGCGGGGCGCGAGGGACCCGCCATGCAGTTTGGTGCGGCGATGGGCGCATTAATGGGCCATGTGCTGCCCATGTCCGACAGTCGCCGTATTCATCTGGTGGGTTGCGGAGTCGGTGCGGGCATCGCAGCGGTTTTTAATGCCCCTCTGGGTGGCTGGTTTTTTGCCATGGAAGTCATTGTGCCCGACTGGCGCCCCTGGACGGTGTTATCCACGCTGGTAGCAACGGTTTCCGCGACCTGGATTACGGAAACCGGTCTGGGCAATTTTCATATTCTCGCCTATGTGCCCACACCGACACTTTCCGGGAGCCTGATGCTTCCGGCTTTTGCGCTGCTGGGCATTGTGGCGGGTTTGATGAGCTTTTTGTTCATACAGTTGCTGACCTGGACAGGGCAGACCAGCAAACACTACTTGCCCAATCCTTATTTGCGACACATGAGCGCCATGTTGCTGGTGGGGTTGCTCCTGTATGGAATGTTCTGGTTTACCGGCCATTATTACCTGATTGGTGGCAGTTATTTTGCTATTTCGGAAATTTTGACCGGTCACTTACATCTGCTCGGCTTTCTGATTTTACTGTTGATTCTGAAAGGCGTTACCACCAGTCTGACCATTGGTACGGGCGGTTCTGGCGGGATTTTTTCGCCTTCCCTGTTTATGGGGGCGGCCATGGGTGCAGGCGTTGGTTATCTGGCAGAGGGCTTGCTGGGTTGGCATGGCAGTATTCCACTATTTGCCATGTGCGGAATGGCGGGGATGGTTGGGGCAAGTACCGGAGCCCTGATCAGTGCGCCGGTCATGGTGGTGGAATTGACGAATAATTATCATATTCTGCTCCCGGCCATGGTCACCTCACTGACGGCTTTTGCATTGCGCCGGGTGTTTCTGGAGCAAAGTATTTATACCTACCCGCTCTTCAAAAAGGGTCTGGATATTCCGGAAAATCATTATGTTGTCCAGGAAAAAATCCACCCGGATAAATCGTCCGATAAATAGCCAGCAAGGAGCCGTACATGAAAAACCCTGAAGCCGCACTCAATCAAAAGGAACGCCGAGCCGTATTTTCCCTGGCCGGAATATTTGGCCTACGATTGTTGGGACTCTTTCTGGTTCTCCCGGTGTTTTCTGTTTATGCCCATGGTTTACGAGGTGCCATGAACCATCCGGTGTTAATAGGTATTGCTCTGGGAGCCTATGGACTGACCCAGGCCTTTTTTCAGATTCCCTTCGGCAAACTTTCTGACAAATGGGGACGCAAGCCGGTCATTGCCATAGGGCTGCTGATTTTTGCCATTGGCAGCGCCATCGCTGCTACGGCGACCAGTATTGAATGGTTGTTGATTGGCCGTATTGTGCAAGGGGCTGGCGCAGTGGCGGCCGCCATTATTGCCCTGACCGCCGACCTGGTTCGGGAAGAACGCTGGACCAAGGCTATGGCGATTATCGGCATTACCATTGGCATCAGTTTCAGTATTTCCCTGATTCTTTCTGCACCGCTTGCAGGCTGGATTGGGGTGAGTGGCATATTCTGGCTCACTGCGGTCTTGTCCCTTGCCGCCATTGGCGTTCTTTACCTGGTGATTCCGGCGGTTCCCACCCGCTTTCATCGCGATGCGGAAATGAGCCCGGCCATGTTGGGCGAGGTGTTGCGCGATCCCAGTTTGTTGCGTCTGGATTTTGGCATTTTTTCCCTGCATACCGGACTCACGGCCATATTCGTGGTGCTGCCGCTGGTGCTGATTGATCCCCGGCATCCCCTGCTCAGCCTGAATGATCAATGGATGCTGTATTTGCCGGTCATGCTGTTCTCTTTTGTAGCCATGCTGCCGATGATTATCGTGGGCGAAGCCAAACGGAAGCTCAAGGAAGTATTCATCATCGCCATTGCGATCTTACTGGTTTCGGTCATTTTGATGGCGCTGTCAGCTCATAATATCTGGCTGATTGCCGTAGCGCTTTTCCTGTTTTTCATGGGCTTCAATGTGCTTGAAGCCAGCCTGCCTTCGTTGGTCGCCAAATTCTGTCATCCCGGTGCCAAAGGTACGGCAACGGGTGTCTACACCACGTCCGAATTTCTGGGTGCTTTTTGTGGAGGCTTGCTGGGTGGTTTGCTGTATATTCCGGGGGCGCGTAATTACAGCGATATTTTCTGGGCGGTAGCCATTATTTATGCCATCTGGCTGGTGGTTGCCCTGACCATGCAAAGGCCCCGTTACCTGGCGACCCGGGTGTTTACCTTGACGGAATCTGCCGAGCGTCAGAGTAATCTGGAGACCCGTTTGCTGGCGCTTCCGGGTATTGCTGAGGTAGCGGTATTCAAGGATGAAGGCGCGGTCTACTGCAAGGTGGACAGCAAAGTGTATGACGAGCAGGCAGTGATGGGCGTGCTGGCGGATACCTGAGCCGGATCCGACAGTTTTTTATAGTCAGAAACGGCCCTTGGCGGGGAGGTTTTTGCTCTAACATCCCTTTTGGGCTTATGAAATTGTTTTAGCTGTTTTCAGGACGAGGCACTTTTTATCAACAGCGCATTGATAGCCTGCAAATCCGCCATATTGATTTGTCCGGAGGCCGCCTTGAGCTGCACACGGGCAATCACCTGGTTGTAGAAAGCGACGTTGTAGTCCTGCTCGGCCCGCACGTAGTCGGTGGCGGTGTGCAGCAGGTCGATGATGGAGCGGGTGCCCACTTCATAACCCTTGCGCGTTCCTTCCAGGGATAGTTTGGCAGAGTCTACGGTTTCTTTGGCGGCCTTGAGCTGCGCCACACTGTTTTTCAGATTGAGAAAGGCGGTTTGGGTGTTCAGGGTGACTTCATCGCGCACATTGGCAACATGATCGACACTGGCTATGGTTTGCGCCTGGGCTTTTTGCACGGAGGCGGAAATATTGCCGCCTTCATACAGGGGGACCGACAAGTTCAGGCTGACGCCGGCCTGATTCATGACCAGCCCCGGAAAGGGATTCCCGAGGGCATGCTGGGCTACGCCCTGCAGGTTGACCACCGGCCAGCGCGCGCGCTGATGGTATTGGACTTCCTGCTGGGCGGTATGGAGCTGGGCCTGGGCCTGATGCATCAGCGGCTGATCCTGAACAGCACTGTGCACCCAGCTCTGCATATCATCAGGCTGCGGACCCAGAGCCTGATAATGGCCCAGAGGCTCCAGCACGCCGATGGGATGATGGGTCAAGCGCTGTAACTGTTTCTCGGCGATCGCCACCCCGTTGCTGGCTTTGATGAGATCGGCTTCGGCGGCATCAACCCGGGCTTGGGCTTCACGCACGGCGATAATGTCTCCCGTGCCAATTTTCAGGGTGGCTTGGGTTTGCCGGTAAATGCTCTCCAACAGCGATTTCTGCTTTTGCGCCACCCGTTCCTGGGCCTGGGCTTCCAGTACCCCGAAATAGGCCGTGGCGACCTGCAGGGCGAGCTGCTGTTCGGTGTAGGTCAGGCCGGCAGCGCTGGCCTGTATGCGCGAGTCTGCCTGTTTCAGCGCCGTCCAGGCCTGGCCGTTGAATACGGATTGGGTGATATTGACGCTGTAGCTGTCGGACAAATAGGCGCGATTAATATCGATATTGCCAAAGCCGGTAATGTCGGCGGTATTGAAGCCCACCGCTGCACCAACCCCCACATGGGGCAGCAAGGCTGAACGCGCCAGGGGCTTGTCCTGCATTTGTGCGGCCAGTTCGGCGCGGGCCTGGGCCAGTACCGGGTCGGTATGGTAGGCCTGCTGGTAGGCGTCAATCAGGTTTTCTGCCCAGGCAGGGCTTGTACTCAGAAAACAGGTCACCACAAGGGAGGACCAGAAAATGCGACTAAGGCCCATTATTATGCCCTTATTAAGATAAGTGGGTGCCAAAATAGCGGATCTGCATATTTCCGTCAAACCATTATCCGGCGCAATAACACAACATGGGCGTTGCTTATTGCGCCGGTCAGTCAGCCTGCCAAAACCAGTCTGCGAATAAGATAAAAGGGCTCGACCGGCCCCACCGGCCCGGCAGCCTCATGATGTGCCACTGTAACCCGCAGCCCGGCGTACAAGGTCACAGCGCCCTCAAGTCCCTGAAATGCTTCTTTGCTCCAGTGTCTGGTCGATAAGTTCATGCTAAGGCTCCTGTTTGGATGGCAAATAATTATTCAAGCCCGGTCAGAGCATCGAAAATCGGTTCGGCGTCACCAATCATTTTAGTTGCCATGGCAAAGCGTACAATGCGTACCGTCTCCAGAACCTTATCCTTGGGAATGCCCTGCAGAGCAATCTTGTCAGACATTGCCCGGACACAAGCCGGGCTGCTGCCCGCCAGTGCAGCTGCAAGGTAGACCAGAACGCGCGTCTGTTCATCAAGAGCGCCCTCCTGAGGCATGGCATACATGCGTGTGCGCATGTGCTCCTGAATCAGGCTTTCATCCACCACCGTGGATTTCTCGATAGCAGCCGGCACACGGCCCATGCCGGCACGCATTTTGGCCAATAATTCGTGGGCAGTGGGGGTCGTTGTGTTACTCATGATGCACTCTCCTTTTGACAAGTCGTTAAAACGTATGGGTCCTGTATAGGAAGACGGACCAGCCCTGAAAAGGATGCACATTTGTTACTGATAAAGACGGAACGATGATTCGAGGCATGGCTCAAGGCAGTGCCGCGACCTTGGCCCAGCCGGTTCAGGACGGCTTTTTGTGAGGGAGATGACAACAGACCTGACCCGAATCTGCATCAAACCGTACTTCACAGACGGTCATTAAAGCCGCACGCAGGCGCAACCGGGCACGCAATAACCGGGATTTGGCGGCAGCTAAACTGAGCCCATGGGATAGGGCATAGGCTTTTTGGGTCATCCCCTGCAATTCACAACAGGTGAGGATATCGCGGTCAGCCGTTTCGAGAAGGGTGAATACATGTGGCAAACAGTCGGCCAGCGAATCCACGGCAGGAACTTCTGCAACCGGTTCTGCAAGTTCTTCTGGAAGATCAACATAGTCGCGCTGACTGCGGAAGTTGTCCGTCAGCACATGGCGGGCTACGGTGAATAACCAGGCCCGGGGCTCGCGCAATTCACAAAACCTGCGACCTTCATGCAGCGCTTTAAGAAACACCAACTGCAGCAGGTCGGCAGACAAATCATCATCTCCCAGACGATGCCGTAGAAAACCGAATATTTCTGCCTGGTGCATTTTCCAGGCATGGGTGACGCAGGTTTCCAATGGTTTCAGGGCATGATTCATGGCCGCTATCATAAGCGTCTGAGCGCGTGCCTCACAAGAAAACTATAAACTGATTGAAACTCGGTTTTCAGATGAATTACATTTTTAAGTGAATACTCCACCGGCTTTTAGCCGGTGGAGTATTCACAACACATCAATGCATACCGCTGGCAATTTTTCGTAGCGACGCGCGCTGAACCATAATGCGCTGACCGGATTCACGCAGATATCCGTGTCTCTTGAAATCCGCCATGACTCTCGAAACATGTGCAGAAGAAAGCCCGAGATAACCGGCAATTTCTTTACGTGCCATCGGGAAAGGGACCCAGGCGCCATCGGGGAACACTCCGCACCAGTGGTATAAAAATGCCGCCAGGCAGGCATCGGCCTTACCCGCTCCCACTTCCACAATATGGAATTCAGACTCTTCCAGGGCTCTCTGCCATCGCTCCAGCAATGCGCCTCGCACGTGGGGGAGGTCTTCTGACAAACGGTTTAATTCCGATATATCCAGCAAACATAAATCAGCGGCATCTAATGTTGTGGCGGTATGCGGATAACGGGGATGTGCATGATTCAAGCCCTCAAATCCCAACAGATCGCCATGACGCAATAGCCGAACAATTTTTTCCACCCCATGAAGCGGTGATTCCAGACTGAGTTTGATGACACCAGACCGCAAGGTAAACGCATGGCGGGCGCTTTCGCCCTGATGGTAAAGCACTTCTCCAGCAGGCAGATGAATATCCTGTACGGTCATCCCCAGATTGTCTAATTCTTGTACAGTGAGCCCTGCAAAAATGCTCAACTGGCGCATGGGACAAAGCTGACAATCTGACTGGCCCGTCAGATTCCATGACGCTGAATGCATGAGATACTCCTGTTAGGCGATGCTGTCGGCATCCTCCAATTCCCAGAGCGGGATCTGGTTATCAGAGGCATCGGTTACCCAACGTCGCGCATAAATGCTGCGTTGGGTAACCAGCTCATTCAGAATACTCTGAATACGGTTCATCGTCAGGTGCAGGGTACAAGCCATCTCTATGCTGGTCATCGGCCCGCCACGCAGGCAGTTCAGAATACGATTCGTGTCTTGCATTATGAGGATATCTCCCGATGTCGTGTCAGGTTGTGCGCCATCCTGTATGCGCTGGTATGAAAGTCCCTCCATGGCATTCAGCTCGTGTACAGTACGGGATAAGCTGCCCGGTTTGCCTTTTTTTGCGGCAGATTTTGCCGAAAAATGTGAAAGAAGCGCTGATAACGCGATAATTCCTGCTCCATCAGCAAGCTATGATCGGACACCTTTTTTTGCGAATGGTTATTCAACACCTGCTCTTCATTCAGGGTGGAGAGTTCTGCGCGTAGCGCATACCATTGTTCATTGACCAGATCGTGGCGTGTTTCCAGTACATCGAGAATATCCAGAATGGCACGGTCATCCAGCTGTGCTTCGGGTTCGCCCTGAACCGTTAAAGAAGATCTGATTTTCATAAATCACTCCATGAATAGTTTCCGTCTGTTACACAGGAACTGGGGAAAAGGCAGCGAAAAGCCTGCCCTTCCCTTCCGGTTTTAATGACCGCCGTAACTGGCCATTTTTGTGGTGCGACCCCGGAACACCCAGATTTGATAAGCGTTGTACATGATCATGATGGGTACAAACCCGGTCATGAATAGGGTAAACACGGCAATGGAGTTGGCCGGATTGGCGGCCGCCTGGATGGTCCAGGTTTCCGGAACAATGTAGGGAAACATCGTAGCCCACATGGCAAACCACAGGAGAACCACCACCCCTTCACCCCACAGCAGGGCGGCGAAGTCTTTTTGCATGGAGTGGTTCATCATGGATTTAAAGGCAAAGAACAGAACTACCAAGAGCCAGATGGCCCATACCCACCAATAAGGGCCAGTCCATTTTGCCGCTGCCCAGGGGAATATGGCATAGGACCATACCAGCGTGACGACAATTGCTGCTAAGGCCAGGTAGGAAAAAAGGGTGGTCCAGCGCTGTGCCTTGACGTTGATCGGATCCCCTTTTTCAAAGCGTGCACTCAGGTAAAGACCGCCGGCCAGCCCGGCCGCAATGACCGCGCCAAAACCGGTGAAGATACTGAAAGGGGTCAGAAAAGTGAGAGCCGTCCCGGTAAAATGGGGAATGGGCGAATTCACAAACAGGCCCGGAGCCCCTTTGGCCATGGCCTCACCGGCCTTCATGGGGAAGCCCTGCAAGGTCGCCCCCAAAGCCACGCCCGCCCCGAAAGGCGCCATAAAACTCCCGACGGCAAAGGCCCAACCCCAAAAGCGCTTGCTTCCGGTTGCATGGACATGAAACTCAAAGGCTACAGCCCGCGAAATGACGCCCCATAAAGCGAACATCAAAGGAATCATCAGATAGTTGAAGGCCGATCCATACACCAGCGGAAAAGCGCCAAACAGAACGCCGCCGGCAACGACCAGCCAGGTTTCATTGCCATCCCACATACCGGCCATGGAAGCCATAATGGCGCCCCGCTCCTGCTCATCAGGAGAAAAAAGGGCAAACACCCCGGCGCCGAGATCGGCACCGTCCAGGGCAATGAAGAAAAGAAACAGTAGACTGAGTAACAGCCACCACCACGTCGTTAGAGTGGTAGCGATTCTGGCGAGATCAAACATATTGTATTACTCCTTGAATCAAGATCCCGGAAAACCACGCTTAATGGGTTTTCCCAAAGGTCGGTTTGGCAAAAGTCGGTTTCGCCAGTCCACCGCCGGCGTGTTCCTGATCAGCATGCTGCTCTGGCGCACCCGGTAAAGGACTTTCCAGATCCGGTCCCTTGCGGATCACGCGGGAGAAGAAATACCAGGCACCGGCCCAGACGGTCAGTTCAAAAACGCCATATCCGAGAAACCAGACGATTTCCTGTCCAATCCCCATGTGACTGGTGCCCTCATAGGTGCGCATGAGGTTATAAACTACCCAGGGTTGACGCCCTACTTCGCGGGTCCACCAGCCGGTCCAGATGGCAAGATATGGTAAAAAAGCACTAAAGACCATGGCCCGCAAAAACCAGGGGCGTTTACGCAATCCCTCCACCGTCAGTTGGCCGCGCAGGATGAGCATGGTGCCCCACAACGCCATAAAGAACAGGAAAAAGCCGATAGCGACCATGATCCGGAAGGAATAGAAAGGGACCCAGACATCGGGGCGATCCTTGGCCGGGAACTGATCCAGACCGGGAACCACGCCATTCAGGGTGTGGGTTTCCAGCAGGCTTAATACATGGGGAATACGGATTGAAAACAGACTTCCATCATTGGCAGCATTGGGAATGGCAATCAGATTCCAGGAAGTGTTCGGCTTACCATCCGGTAAATAAGTGTGATAATGCCCTTCCATGGCGGCCAGTGTGGTCGGTTCGCTATGGGCCACATCGACCCCCAGACTGTCGCCTAACCAGATTTGTATCGGTGTCGCGATCAATAAAGCCAGAATGGCGGGTTTCAGCATCTTGACGAACAAATCGGCGTGACGATTCTTGAGAATAAACCAGGCACTGGTCCCGGCCAGTACAAAAAAGCCCAGGATCATGGTAGCCACCCACATATGCGGGAAACCCCATTCATTACTTTCATTGAAAATGGCACTCCACCAATTGGTCACCTGAAACAGACCGTCTTTCAGCACGACACCATCAGGAGTCTGCATCCAGCCATTGGCCACCAGAATCCAGTAGGCCGACAAACTGGAAGCAAACGCCACGTTGAAGGTAGAGAACAAATGCATCCCTTTGCCGATCTTGTTCCAACCAAACACCATGAGGCCAATGAAGCCGGCTTCATACATAAAGGCGGTAATGGTTTCAAAGCCCAGAATATTTCCGAAGAAGGGACCCACGGCCTGGGAAAACGGGCCATAGAGAATGCCGAAGGCCATTTCCATGGTGACACCGGTAGCCACACCAGCGCCGAAATTGACAATAAAGATTTTTTCAAAAAAGCGCTCCAGACGGTACCATCGTTCGTCTCCGGAACGCAGCCAGGCTACTTCCAATCCGAAAAGAATCCATGACACCCCGATAGTTAGGGGCGTCCAGAGGATGTGCATGGAGGTAATCCAGGCAAAATCCAGCCGACTCAGAAGAATCGGCAAAGTATTTTCTACGAGCATGATAAACTCCTCGCTTTAAAAGCGGCGTTAAAAAATGGCAAACATATTACCGAATCTATATCAGCAATAAATGTGCCAGTTATCCGCTCTATAATTAATCAGTATGTTGCGTTTTAAAAATGATTTTTCGCAAAAAAATAATGGGGGATACAACCGGTTCATGTGGTTCGTATAAACCAATTTATTCTTGCAAGCAGAAAAAATGACAATTAACAAAGGAATCGAAATCATAACCAGAAATGGAATGCGCCCTATTCATCCGGGCGAAGTATTAGGTGAGGAGTTTTTGGCCCCGCTGAAAATGACACCACATGCATTGGCTATGGCATTGCGGGTGCCGTCACCACGTATCCATGAGATCATTCGTGAGCGTCGGGCAGTTTCACCAGGTACGGCATTGCGTTTGTCCCGCTACTTTCAGACCAGTCCGGAATTCTGGTTGGGACTACAAGTTGCTTACGATCTGCGGAAAACGGGGCGGGCGCCACCATTGCCCGCGAAGTACAGCCCAGACAACAAGTGGCATAAGCGCCCAGTTTAAGCCTAGAAACCTTTTATTGATCGTCGATATTGCTGATACTGATTGCAGAGGGTGATTTACAACAGGTTGCGTGCAGCCTTGCCGATACCTTCGGCGGACATTGGATGCTGATCGGCAAATCGCGCCAGGTCATAGGCCGTCATTCCGCCCGCAATGGCCGTACCCACCTGTCCAATCAGGCTGCCTGCATCAATCCCCACAATCCATGCCCCGCGAATCCGCAAACTGCCGGGCTCGAAAAAGAGCCGGATTTCGCCATCCAGACGTTCCAGAATCTGCGCTCTGGAGTCCTCTGAAAAGGCATAGCGGGCTTCCAGCAAAGATCCAGGAGAGACCTTGGCCGGTGTCAGGCCGATGTAGGCTGCTGCCGGCAAGGTGAATATCGTTGTCGGCACATGGTCAAAATCCGCATAATCCGTAGGAACGTTCCCCGCCAGAATATTGTGGCCTGCCACCAGAGACTGACGCACTGCTGCGTGAAAAAGTGGTACCCGTCCATTAACATCCCCTGCTGCATAAATATGCGGAAAGCGGGTTTGCAGGCTGGGGCCCACCTGGATACCATGATGATCAAACGCAATGCCCAGGGCTTCTGCACCCTCTGGAATGACCGGACGACGCCCCACGGCGAGCAGGACGGCATCGACCTCCTGATTTTGTTCCTTGCCGTCCTCAAGCCAGACAACACGACGACCACTGCCTGTATTCTCAACGCGTTGCACCTCTACATTGGTGCGAAGTTCAAGCCCTTTGGGTAGTAAAGGCAGCAGCAGGTTGACCATGCCTGGATCCATGCCATTCAGGATTTGTGCGCCTTTTTGCAGCAAGGTAACTTCCGTACCCAAGGCAGCAAAAAATGTCGCTGTTTCCAGCCCTATGTAGCCACCGCCGATAACCAGCAGTTTTTCGGGCAAAGCCCGCATGGCTGGCGAAGGTTTATAAAGATCATGACTGGTCAGGCACCATTCAGCACCGGGCAAGGGCGGAATGAACACGTCCGAGCCACTGGCGATCAGGATATGCCGGGCATGATAGGTATCCGTTCCCGCATCTGAATCTACTTTCACCGTATGGGGATCTAACAGGCGCGCTACGCCCTTGATCAAGCGGATAAGAGGTTCTGCGGCCAGTTCCGCTGCGTGCTGGGCATAACGCCGCTCCTGAATGGCATCTTTGTGCTGCATCAGGGCGGCAAAATCCACGTGCAGATTGCCGCCCAGTCCGTAGGGCTGAAAACGCTGGGCATCCTGGTAAAAAGCGGCTGTTTCCCGAACCGCCTTGGAAGGAACACAACCTTCATACAGACAGTTACCACTCATGACCCCCTTCGGATCGACCATGAGTACCTTCTTTCCAGCTTTTGCCAGACGAAAAGCGGCCGGATAGGCGGCGCCACCTGCACCTACGCATAACAAATCCACTTCCTGAACAGTCATTTTGCAGCCCTCCACGTTGAAACCAATCCTGCAAAGCCTAGCACAAGCAAACAAAAGAAACAGGCAGATATGAATATATCATTAAAATTCATGATGATTCTTTCACCTTGTCTATACTCATGGCTACGGATATGGCGAAGTCAGATTGCCCGAACGAATCTTGTGCTATCTTATATTAGGATATTGAGATTTGAATTGTGAGCTGGTCAGATGTTTTCTGTAGAGAATTTCCATAAAGGGAGACCGTCGCATGCAACCGGTTGATGCAAAAAGTTTTGAAAGCCTGGATTTGAATGCCAGCTTTCAGGCTCTGGAAAGTAGCGATAAAGGTTTAAGCAGCAGTGAAGCCAGTACCCGCCTGGCGCAATTTGGCAGCAACCTGCTGGAAGAAAAAGAAACTCCGCTCTGGCGTAGATTAATTTCCTATTTTTGGGCACCCATTCCCTGGATGATTGAGGTTGCGGCCGTTTTATCGGCCATCAACGGCGACTGGAAGAGCTTTTTTGTCATTTTTGCCATGCTGCTCATCAACGGTGGCATTGGTTTTTGGGAAGAAAAAGGTGCCAATGACGCCCTCAAGGCGCTGAAAAATCAACTGGCGCTCAAAGCGCGGGTCTTGCGCGATCAGCAATGGCAAAGCATTGACGCAGCGCAACTGGTGCCGGGTGACGTCGTTCGTCTGCGCTTGGGGGATATTCTACCGGCGGATATCAAACTCATTTCTGGTGATTATCTGTCCGTGGATCAGTCTGCCCTGACGGGCGAGTCTTTACCGGTGAACAAAAAACCCGGAGACGTGGCCTACTCAGGAACTATTGCCAAGCAGGGTGAAATGCTGGGGCTGGTCTATGAAACCGGCTCTGCGACTTTTTTCGGACGTACGGCGAGTCTGGTGCAAAAAGCCGCTCCCGTTTCGCACTTTCAAAAAGCCGTACTTAATATCGGTAACTTTTTAATTGTTCTGGCTCTATCCCTTTCGTTATTGCTGATTGTTGTAGAATTAGTCCGTGGCTTGCCGTTTTTGACCCTGCTGACTTTTGTCCTGGTTGTGGTAGTGGCTTCCATTCCGGTCGCCATGCCGGCGGTATTGTCCGTCACCATGGCTCTGGGGGCTCTGGCCCTATCGCGCATGAAGGCCATTGTTTCCAAATTGACTTCCATTGAGGAAATGGCCGGGGTGGATATTCTCTGCTCGGATAAAACTGGAACCTTAACCCAAAACAAGATCACCCTGGGGGAAAGCGCCCTGTTTGCCGCGCAGAATGAACAGGAACTCATTCTTGCGGCGGCCTTGGCCAGTAAGGCGGAAGACGCGGACGCCATTGATAATGCCGTGCTTGCCGGACTTCCCGATCGCGACAAAACTCTCGCGGCTTTCACTCAGGACAAATTCATTCCTTTTGATCCCATCTCCAAGCGTACGGAAGGGCAACTTCACGGAAGCGACGGGAAAAAGTTTCGGGTGAGCAAAGGGGCGCCTCAAGTTCTCATTGAAATGGCCAAACTGGCTGATGCTGAACGTGCCAAGGCCGAAAAAGTGGTGGAGGATGCCGCCGCCAAGGGGTTTCGTACGCTGGGCGTGGTCCGTTCCGACGATGATGCGCAGAACTGGCGTTTTCTCGGGATTCTTTCGTTGCTGGATCCGCCTCGGGTCGATTCCAAGCAGACCATTATGGAAGCGCAGGAACATGGTATTGAAGTCAAGATGGTGACGGGTGATCATCAGGCCATTGCCAGTGAAATTGCCGGTCAATTGAACCTGGGCACGCATATTCTGACCGTGGATGACCGGCTCTCGAAATTTGCCGAGGGCGGGGTACTTCCCCAGGCACTGGGCGATGAAATTGAACACTCCGATGGCTTTGCCCAGGTGTTTCCTGAACATAAATACGCCATTGTCAAAGCCCTGCAGCAACGCGGGCATATTGTCGCCATGACCGGCGATGGCGTGAATGATGCGCCGGCGCTCAAACAGGCCGATGTGGGGATTGCTGTGTCGGGTGCCACCGACGCTGCACGCGGTGCTGCCGCCCTGATTCTGACAGCCCCGGGCCTGAATGTGATCGTCAAGGCCGTCGAGGAGGCGCGACGCATTTTTGAGCGGATGACCAGTTATACGGTATATCGCATCGCCATGACCCTGGATATTCTGTTTTTTGTGGTCGTTGCCATGCTGATTTTCAACTCTTATCCGTTGACGGCCATCATGGTTGTTCTGCTTTCCCTGCTCGATGATATTCCCATCATGACCATTGCCTGGGACCATACCGCCGTAAAGAAGTCCCCCGTTCATTGGGAAATGCCGAGAGTGCTGAGTCTGTCTTCAGCCATGGGGCTCCTGGCTTTTGCGGGGACCTTTGGGCTTTATCTCCTTACCCGCTTTGTGTTTCATATTCCTCTGCCGGAAGCACAAAGCATCATGTTCCTGCAGCTGATTGCCGGGGGGCATCTCATGTTGTTCCTGACCCGGGTCCGCGGGCCTTTCTGGCGCCCCCCCTACCCTGCGCCCATTCTCCTGCTGGCCATCCTGGGTACCCAGATTGTGGGTGTGGCAATTGTTGGCTTCGGCTGGCTGATGCCGGCGATACCCTGGACGACCATTGGACTGGTATGGGCGTACAACATTGTGTGGATGGTACTGGCCGATCTTGCCAAGTTGGGCATTCACCGCCTGATGGATCATGAGGCAGCCCATCAGAGTCGGTTTTTGCGCACTCTCAATCATTCTCTGCATCCCGCCCTGACACAGCTGGAACGGGATGGTGCCGGCTTTCAACGAAACATTCGGCAGGCTTTTACCCATTTTATGAGAGGTGGAGATTCAAAATAATGTTCTCTTATTGCACCCCCTGATTCGGAGAAATACCATGACCGCTAAAGATCGACTCACCGAAGTACATCAGTTGATGGAAAATCTCAAGCAGGATTATCCCTCGGAAATCAATTCCTTTTTGGGCTTTATGGGAAAGGCGGAAGGAAACCCGGCCCTGAGTGCGGCACAAAAGGAGTTGATCAACGTGGCTCTGTCCGTCGCTGCGCAATGTGAATGGTGCATTGCCTTGCATACCAAAAGCGCCATTGAAGCCGGGGCCAGTCGCGATGAAATCATGAGTGCCGGTTTCATGGCGGTCATTATGCATGGCGGCCCTGCCTTGATGTATCTGGTGCCGCTGAGCAAGGCGCTGGATGAATTCCTGCCGGAGAACACCCATGGATAGACTGCAAATGCGCGCCATGCTCCGGGATATGCTCCGCGCCCGGGCTTTTGAAGAGGCCGCCGCCCAGGGATATGCCCAGGGCCAGATTGCCGGATTTTTGCACCTGTATCCGGGAGAGGAGGCGGTAGCCGTGGGGGTGCTGCATGCCGCCGAGCCCGGGGACTATGTGGTCAGCACTTATCGGGAGCATGTCCATGCCCTGGTCCGGGGGATTCCTGCGCAGGAAATCATGGCGGAACTGCATGGCAAAATTACCGGCATCAGCAAAGGGATGGGCGGTTCCATGCATCTATTTGATGCCAGTCGGCGCTTTCTGGGGGGCTATGCCATTGTCGGCGAAACCTTTCCCATCGCTTTGGGAGCAGCTTACGCCGTCGCCTACCGCCGTCTGCCGGAAGCCGTGATCTGCTTTTTTGGCGATGGCGCGGTCAACCAGGGGACCTTCCATGAATCCCTCAATATGGCGGCGCTCTGGAAACTCCCCATTCTTTTTGTCTGTGAGAACAATCATTATCAGATCGGTACGGAAATTCACCGTCATTCTGCCGTGACTGAAGTGTATAAACGGGCCTGCAGCTATGGGATTACGGCGGAAAAAGTCGATGGCATGGATGTTCTTGCGGTGCATGCCGCTGCCCGCAAGGCGCTGGAGCGGGTTCGCAGCGGCGACGGCCCGCAATTTCTGGAGCTGGAAACCTACCGTTATCGCGGGCACTCCATGGCGGATCCAGCGAGCTATCGCCCCAATGTGGAACTGAATGCCTATCAGGCTAACGATCCCATTGCCGCAGCCATCCACGAAGCAGAATCCGCTTATCCATCACCTGAAGCCATGTCTGCCGCAGGAGCCGACTGCATTAGCCACTTTAGTGACCATTGCTGCCAGGAAGGTCATCTCGACGAGGCGGAAATCACGCGTTTGCGTCAGGAAGTGCAAACGGAAGTGGATGACGCCGTCCGTTTTGCCCAACAAAGTGCGGAGCCGGACATGCAGGATGCCTGGTCCGTCTTTCATCACAATCGTCGTTATGAAGTACTGATGGAGACAGCCCAATGAACGAGCTATTTTATTGGCAAGCGCTGAATCGGGCCATGGATGCCGAAATGGCGGCGGATGAAAGTGTCATCACCCTGGGTGAAGACGTGGGTCTTTATGGCGGAACCTATCGGGTAACCGAGGGGCTCATGGCCAAGTATGGCGAATGGCGCGTGCGCGACACCCCTATTTCCGAAAACAGTTTTACCGGCCTTGGTGTGGGTGCGGCGATGCTGGGTCTGCGCCCGGTGGTCGAAATCATGACCATCAATTTTGCTTTGTTTGCCATTGACGCCATCATCAATATGGCTGCGAAAATTCCCTTCATGTCTGGAGGGCAATTTCCCATGCCCCTGACCATTCGCATGCCGGGTGGCATTGCCCGGCAACTGGGTGCCCAGCATTCCCAGCGCCTGGAGCATACCCTGATGAATGTACCCGGATTGCGGATAGCCGTTCCGGCCACGCCTCAGGATGCCTACTGGCAATTACGCCAGGCCATTCATAGTGATGACGCGCTCATTGTTCTGGAGCATGAACTGCTGTATTTCACCAAGGATCATGTTGATGAGGCGGCTGTTGCCCCGCCTATTCATCAGGCTTTGCTCCGCCGTCAGGGACGGGACATTACCTGTATTGCTTATTCCCGGATGGTGATGCTGGCTCTGGAAGCTGCGGATATTCTGGCCAAGGAAGGTATTGCCATGACAGTCATTGATTTGCGCAGCCTGGCACCCATTGACTGGGAGACCTGTGTGCAATCCGTCAAGCAAACCCATCACTGCCTGATTGTGGAAGAGGACTGCCATTTTGCCGGAGCCGGTGCGGAATTGAGCGCCACCCTTCAGGAGCGCTGCTTTTATTTTCTGGATCGCCCCATCCAGAGGGTGGCTGGACTGGATATCCCTACCCCCTTCAATGGTAAGCTCGAAGCAGCCAGTATCCCGCGCACGGCAGACATCATTACGGCAGCCCGGCAAATGCTGGACACGCAGGGAGGTCAATCATGAAAAACCCCATTACCATGCCGGTATTGTCGGACACCATGCAAACCGGTCGGCTGACACGCTGGAACAAGTCCGTTGGCGATGCCATCAAAAAGGGCGAGGCTGTTGCCGAAGTGGAAACCGATAAAGCGGTCCTGGACGTGGAGGCCTTTGCCGATGGCTTTCTGGCTGGGCCACTGGCGGCTACGGATACGGATATTCCGGTTCGCCAGGTTATCGGGTATATCGTTGATCAAAAAGAGGCGCCTGCTACCCCTCCCGCGCCTGAGCCTCATGCGGCCGTTGCGGATGCTGCACCAGTGCCGGAACCGGAACCGACTGCGCGAATTGCGGCGCCGGGAACAGCAAATCCCGTTCCATCGCCGTCCCAAGCAATCCCTTCCGCACCGACAAGGCAAAACACCGGGACAATTTCTCCAAAATCCGGCGACCATGCCGACGGGGCATTGATTTCTCCCTACGCCCGCGCTCTGGCGGCGGATCTGAATCTGGATCTCCAGCAGATCACGCCGGGACCTGATGGTGTGATTCATGCCAGTCAGGTACTGGCCGCAGCCTTGGCGCCTCAGGACGCGGACTTGCGCATGGGTCCACCCTACCAGATCGAAAAGCCCAGTGCCCTGCGGGCTGCCGTGGCCCGCAACATGTCAGCCACCCTCCAGACGCCGACCTTTTTGATCAGCAGCCGCTTCAATTTGAGCGCGCTGCACGCAAGTGCCAAAACGGCCAAACTCAGCTTTACCTTGGCACTGGGCAGAGCCTGCGCCCTCACCGTGGCTGAAGATCCCTGGTTCAATCAGGTCTGGACCCGCCAGGGACTGGCCAAACGGCAACGGGTGGATTTAGGTATTGCCGTAGATACCGGTACAGGATTGATCACGCCGGTTTTACGCGACGCAGCCGTTCGCCCCAGCTCGGAACTCGCCGAAGACTGGCGAATTTTGCTCGCCAAAGTGAAAAGTGGGCGCTTGCTTCCAGAAGATTATCAGGGGGCCAGTTTTTATCTGTCCAATCTGGGAATTTTTCCGGAGATTGAGCGCTTCAATGCCATTGTCCCCACGGGGGCAGCAGCCATTCTGGCGGTAGCGGCTGCTGATAGTGACGGGCTGACGGATTTCACCTTGAGTTGTGATCATCGGGTTATTTTCGGTGCGGATGCGGCGCGTTTTCTGCAACGCCTGGGCAAGCGTCTGGAGGACCTCTCTTGGCTGACATAACCCAGATTCTCTCCATCAATAGCGGCTCTTCTTCCATCAAGTTTGCCCTGTTTGCTTTCGGAGCAGGGCTTGAGGAGCAGCAGCTTGACGGGGCCGTAGAACGCATTGGTCAAAGCATGGGGAGGATATGGCTGGAACAGGCCGGTCAGCGGGTATTGGACCGACAACAAGCCTTTGTGGATCAATCGGCCGCCCTGCAGGCGGTTGTCGCAGTGCTATCCGAACTGGGTATCACCCATCCCGATGCTATCGGTCACCGGATTGTTTCCGGAGGACCCCATCAGCAGGCCCATGTATGCATTGACGCGACCGTCCTGAAGGATCTCCGTGATGCCCTGGCTTTTGCCCCCCTGCATTTACCGGCCGAAATTGCGGCCATCGAGTCTTTGCAAAAAATCTGGCCGGAAAAACCTCAGGTCGCCTGTCTGGACACGGCATTTCATCACAGCATGCCGGAACTGGCCGCACGCCTGCCGCTGCCGCGCAATCTCTGGCAGGAAGGGGTGCGCAAATATGGCTTTCATGGTCTTTCTTACGAGTACATTGTCAGTCAGCTTCCGGATCAGGGGAAAGCGCCTACCATCATTGCCCACCTGGGGAATGGGGCCAGCATGGCGGCGGTTGCCGATGGCCGTTGTCTGGACACCACCATGGGCTTGACCCCTACTGGAGGCCTGGTCATGGGTACCCGCTCCGGGGATCTGGATCCGGGCATACTTCTTTATTTGATGGCTGAAAAAGGCTATAGCGCGCCGCAACTGGAACGGCTGCTCAATCATCTTTCCGGCTTGCTGGGGATTTCGGCCTGCAGCGGGGATATGCAGGTATTATTGCGGCAGCGGGAAAACAATCCCCATGCAGCGGAGGCTATTGCCCAGTTTGCCTACAGTGCCCGCAAGCATATCGGCAGTCTCATGGCGGTGCTGGGCAGTGTTCAGCGCCTGATTTTTACCGGCGGCATCGGCGAACACGCGGCGGCCGTGCGCTGGGCCATCTGTCGGCCCCTGGAGGCCCTGGGCTTTCATCTCGACCCGGAGGCCAATGCTGCTGTCGCTCAGGAGGCTCGCAGGATTTCGGCCCCGGAAAGCCCCGTTGAGGTGCTGGTGGTGCCTACCGACGAAGATCTGATGATTGCGCGCCATACCCTGCGCCTACTGGGCACGGGTACCCCATGAATCTCAATACGTTGTATGAATAAATCCAACCCCGGAGGAAACCAGGATGGCATATCCACACTTTGACGATCTGCTTGCTGCCATAGCACCCCTCCCGGACATTCCGGTAGCGGTGGTAGATGCGGCCGAGGAACATGTCCTCCTGGGTGCCTGCGAGGCCAAAAAACAAAGCATCGTTGAACCCATTCTCATCGGCGATCCTGATAAAATCCGTCATCTGCTCCAACAGATGGGGGCCGATTCGGGTACTTGTCCCAACTTTCAGATTGTCGCCGCCGACAATCCCGATGATGCCGCCGACAAGGGCGTGGAAATGGTCCTTTCGGGAGCAGCAAAAGCGCTGATGAAAGGGCATTTGCATAGTGATGCCTTTCTCCATCCCATTCTCGCCAAGCTCCGTACGGAAAAACGGCTTTCTCATATATTCGTTACCGACATTTCCAGCTATCACAAACTGCTGCTGATAACCGATGCGGCCATCAATATCACCCCGGATTTGCCAACCAAAGCCGCCATTCTGCAAAATGCCATCGATCTGGCGCATATTCTGGACGTGGCGCATCCCAAGGCCGCCATTCTCTCGGCGGTGGAAGTCGTCAATCCGGCCATTGCCTCCACCGTCGATGCCGCCTGCCTCTCCAAAATGGCCGAGCGCGGTCAGATTACCGATGCACTGGTCGATGGACCACTGGCTTTTGATAATGCCATTTCCAGGGAATCGGCGCAGATCAAAGGCATCCGTAGCGAAGTCGCCGGAGATGCGGATATTTTGCTGGTACCCGATCTGGTGTCCGGCAACATTCTCGCCAAAGACCTGGAATATCTGGCCGGCGCGACCATGGCTGGCATTGTCATGGGGGCCAAAGTGCCCGTCATCCTCACCTCCCGGTCTGATCCGGCCCGGGCCAGACTGGTTTCGGCGGCCCTGGCGGCACTGATTCATTACCACAAAACAGGAGCCCATTCCCAATGACTGCAACGGAGCCATGCCAGGCCATCGCCACCCTGACCCTCAATCCGGCAGTGGATATTGCCTATGAAGTGCCGCACCTGATTCCCGATCAGAAAAGTCATGCCCTTGCTACGCGTTATGATCCTGGCGGTAATGGCGTGAATGTCGCCCGCGCCCTCAAGGAGCTCCTGGTCTGCGCCCATAGTTGTTGCATCGTCGCCGGGAATATAGGCGAGCTGTTGCAGAAGCTGCTGCAGCACCAACTGGACAGCCCGCATTGCGTGCATGTGGAAGGCGAAACCCGGATCAATGCCACCATACTTCAGGGCGATCCGCCTGCGCAGTTTGAAGTAACCGGAATTGGTCCACTGGTTTCCGAACTTGCGCTCAGTACCGTCAAAACAAGCTTTCTGGAACTCTGCAAGGGCGGATTTGCGGTGCTCACCGGCTCGGTTCCTCCGGGGGTGCCCGATCTCATATATGGCGACCTGGTGGACAAAGTACAGGGGGACGGCGGCAAGGCCGTTGTCGATGCCCACGGCGCACTATTGCAACTGGCCCTTCCCCATCAGCCCTACCTGATCAAACCCAATCGCTATGAGTTATCGGTACTCAGACAGCGTGAGTTGCCAACCCTGGAAGATGTCGCCCGGGAAGCCCGCGCCATCCAGCGGGAAGGCGTCCAGTACGTTTGTGTCTCGCTGGGTGTTGAAGGCGCCCTGCTGGTTGGACCCGACGGCAGTTATCTGGCCGAGGCACCCAGCATAGCGGTCAAATCCACGGTTGGTGCGGGAGATTCCATGGTTGCCGGACTGGTAGCGGCGCTGGCACGCAGGCAAAGCCCCGCCGAGGCGTTGCGACTGGCCGTTGCCTGCGGCAGTGGCACGGCGGCACGGCCCGGTACGGAAATATTTTCTCACAGTCAGGTGGTTGAACTGTTGCAACAGGTGAACGTCAAGATGCTCGATATTTAAAAGGAGATTTACGACATGACGGAAAGTACAACGGATATTCTGATTGTCGGCGGTGGTCCCGCCGGAATGATGACGGGCATAACCGCCGCCCAGTTTTCTCCCCACAAAAAGGTTCTGGTGCTGCGCCCCGAGACGGACGCTGTCATTCCCTGCGGGATTCCCTATATTTTCGGTACCCTGGGAGGCACCGAAGAAGACATGGCCGGACGTGCGCCGCTCCTAGCAGCGGGCGGCCTAATCCAGATTGGTAAAGTCGCCAGCATAGATCGCAATGCCCACACCGCCACTCTGGAAAACGGGGATCTCATCCATTGGGAACGGCTGGTTCTGGCGACCGGCGCGGAAAACTTCATTCCGCCCATTCCGGGTACAGAACTGGAAGGCGTTTTCAGCATTCACAAGGATTATGACTATCTCGACAAATTGTTCAGCACCCTGATCCCGCAAATCAAAAAGCTGGCGATTATTGGCGGAGGGTTTATCGGCGTGGAATTTGCCGATGAAATCCGCAAGCGCGGTATTGAGGTCCACATTGTCGAGATGCTGCCCCACCTGATGCAGGCGGCTTTTGATCTGGATGCCTGTAAGGCGGTAGAAAAACAGCTCAGCGAGCACGGCGTCCATATTCATACCGGCTGCAAGGTAGAAGCCCTGGTGGCCGGTGCCGATGGTAAACGGGTAGGCCAAGTGCAAATCGCCGGACAGGAGGCTCTGGAGGTTGATGCGGTGCTCATTGCCATCGGTACCCGTCCACAGGTGGATCTGGCCAAAGCGATGGGCCTGACCCTGAGCCGCTCTGGTGGTATCTGGGTCGATGCTTTTCAACGTACCCGGGAAGACCCCCATATTTTCGCCGTGGGTGATTGTGCCCACAAACAGGACTTTTTTACGCGCAAAGCCAATCATGCCATGATTGCCTCACAAGCCGCCGCTGAAGGCCGCATTGCCGGAATGAATTTGTATGGCCTGCGTCAGTTGCGTACCAATGCTGGCTCGGTGAGCGTCTACGCCAGTGAAATTGATGGCCTGGCTTTTGGTGTGGCCGGCTTGACCGAACATCAGGCCGAACAGGAAGGCTTTCCGATTTTAAGTGGGGAAGCCCGCCTGCCCGATCACCATCCGGCCTCCATGCCCAACACCACAGAAATTTTCTGCCGTATCATTTTTGCTGCTGACTCCCTGCAAATCCTGGGTGGGCAGGTCCTGGGCGGTGCCACCACCGGGGAACTGGTCAACACCATCGGTCTCGCCATTCAGATGCACGCTACTGCACCCGATCTGGTCAGCATGCAGTTTGGCAGCCAGCCGCGCCTGACCCCTTCCCTGCATCCGCTGGTTGCCGCAACCGGGGATGCCCTGCAGCGTCATTATGCCCTCCTCCACCCCTGCGTGGAGGATCAACCCTTATGAAACTCCCCAAACATCGCAGTAAAATTGTCTGCACCATAGGGCCTGCATCCGATGCGCCCAGTGTCCTGGAACAGATGATCCGGGCGGGCATGAATGTCGCCCGGCTCAACCTGGCCCATGGCACCCCCGATGAACATCGGGCGCGTATTGCCCGCATCCGCGATGCCGCCCACAAGACCGGGTATCGCGTCGCCATTCTGGCCGATCTGCCCGGCCCGAAAATCCGTATTGGCTCCTTGCCGGCCCCGGTCAACCTCAAGCATGGGGATCATGTTCTGCTCGCTCCGGGTGCGCCGGGGACGGCGCAGGCCATTCCTCTGGAACTGCCGCCCCTGGCCAAACCCCTCGTCAAGGGCGATACGGTCTACCTCAATGACGGCTTTCTGGAACTTCGGGTAGAACAGCATGATAGCCAGGGCGTACTGTGTCAGGTGCTCGTCGGTGGTGTGCTGCTTTCCCATAAAGGCGTCAATTTACCGGGTGTTTATCTGGAGGGTGGCGCGCTCACCGCTGCCGATCGGGAATTACTGGCATTTGCCCTGAAGGCCGGAGTCGATGGTCTGAGTGTTTCTTTTGTGGAAAGTGCCGAAGACCTGCACGCCGCCCGCCGTGCAGCCAATACCCTGGGATTTCATCCTTTTCTGGTCGCCAAAATCGAAAGAGCGCGAGCCTGGAAACATATTGATGCGATTATCGACGCCACCGATGCCATCATGGTGGCACGCGGCGATCTCGGAGTAGAAGTGCCGATTGAAGAAATTGCCATTATCCAGAAACGCCTGATCCGCAAGACACGCGCCGTGGGCAAACCCGTCATCACCGCTACCCAGATGCTGGAGTCCATGGTACATAACCGGCGGCCAACCCGCGCGGAAGTGACCGACGTGGCCAATGCCATCCTCGATGGTACGGACTGCATCATGCTCTCGGAAGAGTCGGCCATGGGAGATTTTCCGGTAGAAGCTGTAAAAATGCTGGCAGAAATTGCCCGCGTTACCGAAAAAAACCGGGCGGAACTCAATCCTTTGAGTTCCATCGACCTCGATGACAAGCCCAGCGTAGAATCTATTATTGCGAGTAATGTCCGGCACAGCGCCGAACGGCTGAATCCTTTATTTGTAGTAACCCCTACAGAAACGGGAACAACAGCCGCACGCATTGCGCGATTTCGGCTTGAACCCTGGATTCTGGCCATGAGTCCCCATACTTCGACCTGTCAGCGCCTCTGTCTGCACTATGGGGTCTATCCTATAGAGATGCCGAGCCCTGAAAGTGGCTGGGAAGATGCGGCGCGTCGCTGGCTGCTCACTAACGCTGTTGAAAAAGGTTTGATTTTACTGACGCAAGGCCCCAGCAAGGGTCATCCGGGAGGGACCAACCGCCTGGAAATTATTCATCTCGATGTTTCTGCCCCACAATAACAGGAGAGTGTTTTATGGACAGCTTGATTGAAGACATTATCGCCCGCGAAATTCTGGATTCTCGCGGTAATCCCACAGTAGAAGTGGAAGTGTATCTCAGCAACGGGCAACACGCCCGCGCCGCCGTCCCTTCCGGAGCTTCCACCGGCAGCAAGGAAGCGGTGGAACTCCGTGATGGCGACGCGCATCGTTTTGGTGGCAAAGGCGTCCGCCAGGTCATTCAGAATATTGAGGAGATCATTGCCCCCGACTTGCAGGATCTGGATGTGCGCGATCAAAAATCCATTGACGAGACTATGATCGGTCTGGATGGCACGGATAACAAAGGCAAGCTCGGTGCCAATGCAATTCTCGGCGTGTCCATGGCTTGCGCCCGTGCCGCCGCTGATTATTGTGATCTGCCATTGTATGCTTACCTGGGTGGACCCGGTGCTACCCGCCTGCCCGTGCCCTGTTTTAATGTGTTGAATGGGGGCGTCCATGCACACTGGCAGGGGGCCGATTTTCAGGAATGTATGCTGGTTCCCTATGGGGCCGACAGCTTCCGCGAATCGCTCCGCTGGGGTGCGGAAATCTATCATGCGTTGCAGGCCCTGCTCCTCGAAAAACATCTCTCTGTGGGTGTTGGTGACGAAGGCGGCTTTGCCCCCGCCGTCGATTCCAATCATGAATCCTATGACCTGCTGGTCGAGGCCATCCGCCGTGCCGGATTTGAACCCGGAAAAGATTGCGGCATCGCCATTGATCCGGCTTCTTCGGAATTCTTCAAAGACGGAAAATACCAGCTGCGCACGGAAAACCGGGCTCTCTGCAGCGCGGAAATGGTCGAATATTATGCAGAAATCGTCCGTAATTACCCGGTGGTTCTGCTGGAAGATGGTTTGGCCGAAGACGACTGGGAAAACTGGAAGCTACTCAATGAAAAACTGGGTAGCAGCATCGAACTGGTGGGCGATGATATTTTCTGCACCAATCCGAAAATCATTGCTCAGGCCATTGAAGACAACATTGCCAATGCAACGCTGATCAAGCTCAACCAGATTGGCACAGTCACCGAAACCATCGCCGCCACCCGGCTGGCTCAATTTCATGGTTGGGGAGCTTTCGTCTCGCATCGCTCCGGCGAAACCACCGATGATTTCATTGCCGATCTGACCGTGGCCCTGGACACCGGTCACCTGAAGTCCGGCGCACCGGCCCGGGGTGAACGGGTGGCCAAATACAACCAGTTACTGCGGATTGAAGAAGAACTGGGCACAGCCGCCAGCTTTGCGGGTAAAAAGGCTTTTGTGCGGCCGGTGCGTGGATAAGGCAGTTGCCACACGAGGAACAGCAGCCATGAGTCTTGAATCGAGTTCTTCCACTCACACCAGCAACGGGCTTAGCAGTGCCGAGGCGCAAAAACGTCTGACACAATACGGACCCAATGCCGTAGTCGAAGAAGCGCCCAAAACCTGGCTGTTGTTCCTTCACAAATTCTGGGCACCGGTTCCCTGGATGCTGGAAGCCACCTTTGTTCTGGAGGTGCTGCTGACCAAGTGGCCGGAAGCCATCATCATCGCCCTGCTTTTACTTTTTAACGGAATACTGGGCTTCAGCCAGGAACGCAAAGCCCAAAACGCCTTGGCCCTTCTTCGTGAACGCCTGCGTATTCAGGCCCGGGTGTGCCGGGATGGCAACTGGCAGACTCTGGCGGCCGCCGATCTGGTTCCGGGTGATCTGGTGCATGTGCGCGTGGGGGATATTGTTCCCGCCGATCTGCACCTGACAGATGGCAATGTCCTGGTCGATCAATCCGCCCTGACCGGAGAATCCATGCCCGTCGATTGCACGGCAGACAGTACCCTGTATTCCGCCTCCATCGTGAAACGCGGGGAGGCCAGTGGGGAGGTCACCGCTACCGGGGCCAAAAGCTATTTCGGCAAAACCGCCGAACTGGTACGTGGCGCGGGTGCCAAAAGCCATCTGGAAGAACTGGTTCTCAGCATTGTCCGCTATCTGGTCGCCATGGACGTTCTGCTGGTGCTCGCCATTCTCGCCTACGCCATGGTGCAACAAATCCCACTCGCCAACATTTTACCCTTCGCCTTGATTTTGCTTGTCGCCTCGGTGCCCGTCGCCCTGCCCGCCACCTTCACCCTCGCCACCGCCATTGCCTCCCTGCATCTGGTTCATCGCGGGGTGCTGGTGACCCGCCTGGCCGCCGTGGAGGAGGCGGCGGCCATGAACGATTTGTGCAGTGATAAAACCGGCACTCTCACCCAGAATCGTCTCAGCCTCAGTCAGATTCAGCCCTGGCCCGATGTCAAAGAAGAAGATTTGCTGCGCATGGCCGCCCTGGCCAGTGACAGTTCTACTCAGGATCCCATTGATTTAGCCATTCTCCAGGAAAGCACCAAAAGGCAGATCAGTCCGCCAACTCGTGCGCAGTTCGTGCCTTTTGATCCGGCCAGCAAGCGCTCTGAAGGCACTTTTATCCAAGATGGCAATCAGTGGCGCGCCATGAAGGGAAGCCCGCAAATCATCGCCAGGCTCTGCAAGGATGCAGACTGGGAAAGTCGCACCGCACAATTGGCTGCCAGCGGTGCGCGGGTACTGGCGGTCGCGGCAGGGCCAGATAGTCAGCCGCGCTTTCTCGGTTTGCTGGCTTTTTCAGATCCTATCCGCCCTGATGCCAAAGACGTGGTGCAACAGCTCCAGAAACTGGGCGTTCATGTTCGGATGGTCACGGGAGACAGCGTCCAGACCGCGCAAAGCGTCGCCAGCACTCTCGGGATTGACGGTCAAGTCTGCGAACGGGGGCGAATCACCGAAGATTGTGGGGTTTATGCCGGGGTCTTCCCGGCTGACAAGTTCCATCTGGTCCAGGGGCTGCAAAAAAAGGGCCGGATTGTCGGCATGACCGGCGATGGGGTGAATGACGCCCCCGCACTCAAGCAGGCGGAAATGGGAGTGGCGGTGGAAAGTGCCACCGATGTGGCCAAGGCCGCTGCCAGCATTGTACTGACCACCCCCGGACTGCAAGGCGTACTGGAGGCGGTCATCACCGGCCGTCGCGTCTATCAACGCATGCTCACCTATACCCTGAACAAAATTGTCAAAGTCTTTCAGGTTGCCCTGTTTCTGAGTCTCGGATTTTTACTTTTCCGCAGCTTTGTGGTCACTCCCCTGCTCGTGCTGCTCCTGCTCTTTGCCAACGATTTCGTGACCATGTCCCTGGCCGAAGATAACGTCCGTCCCTCACCCCAGCCGGATCGCTGGGCAATCCGGACCCTGGTCTTTTCCTCTCTCGCTGTCGCCATCGCCTGGCTCATCTATATTTTTGCGGTCTATGCTGTAGGCCGTAGTCTACATCTGCCTACCCCCTCAATCCAGACCCTGGATTTTCTCGGCCTGGTATTCTCAGGATTGGCTAATGTGTTTCTGGTCCGCGAGCGCGGTCATCTCTGGGCATCCCGCCCCGGAACATTCCTCAGCGTCGCCAGTCTGGTAGATATTATGATTGTCAGCATTCTGGCCATCATGGGTTGGTTGATGGCCCCTATCCCCTGGATTTTTGTGCTTTGTCTGCTGGGAGCGACTGTTGTCTATACGCTGTTGCTGGACCAGATCAAAGTTCCTCTGCTACAAAAACTAACGCATGCTTAAGCTTTTTATTGGGAGCCCGGGAATACTATGATTGCAAAGTCACGACATTTTCAGCTTCAGATCGTCGATGTGCATGGCGAAATCTATACTGGTCTAGCCACTTTTGTGGTAGTGCCTGGTGAATTGGGTGAACTGGGCATTTTGGCCGGTCATGCGCCATTAATCAGCATTCTCCGGGCTGGTGAATTACGCATCACCCCCTTTGATGGGCCGCCGGAAATTCTTTTCATTGAAGGCGGAATGGTAGAAGTTCAGCACGAAACGGTGACGGTTCTGGCCAACAACGGACTACGCGTCAGCGATATTGACCCCAAACTCAGCCAAAATCGTATCAGCGCCGCTGAGCGTATCCTGAAAGAGCGTAAGGCTTCAGAAATGGATTTTGTTGCCGCTGAATTGGCTTTGCAAAGTGAACTAGCCAAGCTCAGGGCCTTTCAAAAATATCAACAGGCAAGCCAGGGAAATGAAAAGCTGGAATACGACTGGGAACGTCCTCCTCTGGAAGGTGTCCCTGAAATTAATGTACAAACACTGGAAGACTGAATCTTGCGTTGGGAAATGACCACTTATCAGATTGAATCGTTAATAATTATATGAAAATTTTACGCAAGAAAAAATCCGGCAGCCTGCATAGGATCTCCTGTGTCTATTATCCCATCTCTTTCACATTAGAGGCTATCTTCGATCTGTTCCAGTGTCTTTCCCTTTGTTTCTGGTACAATCCAAAGAGTAAACAAGATCGCCAAAACAGTCATTGCCGCATAAAACATGAAAGTAGGGCCGCGTCCAATAATCAATAACAAGTCTAGGAATATGCCGGAAATCACCATGTTTGAGACCCAATTGGCGACGGTTGCAATACTCATGGCCCTACCCCGGATAGCGAGCGGAAAAATCTCAGAGATCATCAGCCAGAAAATGGGTCCGAGGCCAATAGCAAAAAAAGCAACAAAAATCGCAACCATGCCCACGATGATATAAGTTAGTGGGCCGTGAAGCTGTATCAGGAATCCAGTACCAATAAAAACAAGACTGGTCAGCATACCATACAGACCCAAAAGTAGCATTTTGCGGCGGCCAGCGGTGTCCAGTAACCGCATTGCGACGCCTGTCATGATCACATTGACGGCACCAATACCCACAGTGGCAAGAATAGAACCGGAAGCGGAGGATAAACCGGCATCCCGGAAAATGGTTGGTGCAAAATAAATAACAACATTTATCCCCGTTATTTGTTGAAAAACCGCCAGACCAACTCCGATAATCAGAGGCTTACGAACTTTACGTGTCAGAAGTAACGACCACGGCGCTGCCCGACGGCTGTCCTCAACAATATCGCGATGTAGATCCCCAAGTTCCTCGGATACATCCTGACGTCCCCGTAAAAAACGAAGTCCCGCCGTCGCCTTTTCTATAAAATTACGCCCCGCCAACCACCGAGGACTTTCCGGCAGGACCATCATCCCCCCAAGCAAAATAAGTCCGGGAACGGAACCAAGCCCCAGCATCCATCGCCAGCCATCTGGGGTTCCAGAGAGCATATAATCAACCAGATACGATACAAAAATACCAACCGTAATATAAAATTGATTGATGGTTACAATCGCACCGCGCCAGTGCGCCGCTGTGATCTCTGATAGGTACAGAGGGGTAATCATGGAAGAAACCCCAATGGCGGCTCCTACCATAACCCGGCCAAGGAAGAGAATAGGTATGGTCCCAGCTACTGAAGATAAAATTGCACCTGCTGAGAAAAGAACGGCGGCAACAATCAGTACGGCACGACGTCCAAAAGCATCTGCAAGTGCTCCGGCAAATGCTGCGCCCACGGCGGCAGCAGCTAACGCGATTGCAACAAACAACCCCTTCATGCTTGCATCAAAGTGAAAAACTTGATTCACAAACAAGAGAACGCCAGCTACGACACCTGTGTCGTAGCCGAAGAGTAATCCACCGAGCCCGGCAACAATTGCAATCAAAATAAATCGCCAGTCTTTCTTGGGCTGATTGGCCTCTGTCATACTCATCCGACGAATATCCTCTTGAGAGCTTATTGTAGTTTAAAACATCTTTTTACATGATAATCCGCTGAACGCTGGCAATGCAATTATAAAGCATACAGCAAACCCTATAAAACCCGGAGGTACTCTGCCGGCAACGGGCTTTCCTGTTGCGCCTGCTTTTCACCATGGGCCACGAACAAATTAATCACTTGTCCGTGGGCCTGAATCAGGGTCACCACATTGGGATCATCACTGCGTTCTTCAATCATCACACCATCTGGAAGCAGGCTGACTTCCATATGCACTTTGTCATGTTGAGCAAAGAGCTCGGCAAAAGCCGGATCCCAAAAGCGCAGGCCAAAATTTTCGTGCAAGCGCTGTTTCATCGCAGGGACATGATCGTGCAATAAAGCCACCACCTCCGGATTGTGTGAACGGGTTCGCGAGCGAATCCCATCAGGCAACATTTCCAGATCACGCTGAATATCATCATGCAGTGCCAGAAGACGATGGAAAACACTCTGGTCATGTTGATGACGGGCAGCCCTGACAGGATCACGACCAGCCCCACGCATGCCAACATGCATATTCTGCTTTGAAAACATATAGATACTCCTTAAATTAAGCATGTCGCCGCCCAGATGATTCATTCTACCGGTAGTGGCCGTGGGTGCGTTTTGCTCCATTGTTCCTTGCCTGTTGTTCTAAGGCTCATCCTGCTGTCAGGAGAGAACTCGCCCTACGGGCTCAAACATCTCCTCCTGACGGGCGCAGGACTTCACCAAGAACAACGACGGCCCAGAACAAAAGTCGCTGAAAAGCATCCACGGCAACTGCCGTTTTTAGGTTCATCGGGACAGCTACATCAATGGATTGGATATCTAGTGAACATATCATCACCAGAACTTACTTAGTGGTAAGTATTCTGCAGTCACCACAAAGCGGCATTGATAAAAATCAATTTTGACTGATTTAGTCGGGTTTATGCGCTTCAGACAGGCCGGCAATATGCGCAAGACTTTTTGGTTTCAAGATTTCCAGTTGACTGCCCTGCTCCTGAATCAACGCCTTACGCTTGAAATCTGCCATAATCCGACTGACATGCTCGGTAGATAGCCCCAGAAAGGCGGCGATATCTGTTCGCGTTAACGGGAAAGGCAAACTGCGTAACTGCGGATAGCGCCGGGCCCATTGCAGTAAAAAAGTCGCCAGCCGGGCCTCGGCCCGTTTAGCGCCCAGCTCAATAATCCGTTCTTCACTTTTTTGCAGGGCGTCCTGCCAACGCTGCAAAATGGCCGCCCGAACTTTGGGCAGACGTTCCGACAAGCGCTGTAGTTCTGCCAGATCAAGTCGACAGAGCTGACTCGGAGCAAGAACGATAGCACTATGGCGATGATGTTCTCCCTGCATGCCTTCAAAACCAAGCAGATCTCCGTGATGGAGTAAACGAACGATAACGTCCTGACCACTTTCCAGAGAACTTACCAGCTTCACCGCACCATTTCGCAAGGTATAAGCATATCGAGCAGGTTCTTTCATCCGATAAAGAACGTCCCCTTGCCGACCCTCTATATCCTGCACTTCCATCCCCAGACTGCAGAGTTCTTCGGTATTCAGTCCTGCAAATATACTTTGGTCGCGCATGCGACATTGCAGGCAATCAGAACGTTTGCTGGCAATTTCGCTGTTCATGAACCCATTTATTGAGTAGCCCAATACTGTGGATAGGCACCCTTCTGCCCGGATTTTTTGCCAATTCCCGTGGCCGCTGATCCTGCCTCGCTTTTGCTGGATTGCGGCCCCACCAGCACCCGAAACAGGTGGTTAACGGAAAGCGTCCCCACGCAGGCTTTGACACCCACTTTATCGACTTCTTGCAGCAATTGTTCAGCCATGGTGACTTTTCCAAAAGCACCCAGTTGCACATACCAACCGGCTTGCTGACAAGCATGGGGAATGGGTACCGGTTTAACGGCTGCGGGAACAGCTGACGCAACGTTGGCAGGGCCCGGAGATGACTCTGCGGACACCGGTGAAGTAGGAGAACGGGTTGCCGAAGTCAGTAACAGCGTTTTGGCTGTGGATACTGCTGAACCGGTCGCGGCAGGCGTTTTCGGCAAGGTCAGGAATACACTGGTGGAATCTGAAGTGATCATTTTGACTTTTCCAGGTTCGGAAACAGCCGAAGATTTCCAGATAAAAGACACAAACAACAATATGACCAGCAAAAAAATAATGAAAATCAGCACACCCAAGCGCATGCGCCCGGTCTGCATCTCCCGGGTCGGTCTGGCGACATTATCTGTATTTTTCATGTGTTTTTGGCGGTTCACCCGCGCTCCGCAGCTCAGCAAGGTACGCCCATACTACAATTTTGATCGGCACAAGCCTAGCTTGAAGAATCTGGTTTATATAAACCAATGCGGTTGATATAAACCAATTCATCATGGGTGAAATAAACCAAAAGCAACCGACGCATCATTCAATAATAATATAAGATCATGTTTTTATATGACTCATATCCGAGCAATTCAGTCAGGAACAAAATATGCTTTTATCCCCTGTAGTAACACCTAAAAACAACCGTTCACGAGGATTCAACTATGATCATTGAAGACACTTTACCCGTGCTTCTCAGTCGCCTCGATTTTGCCTTCATCACCTCCATGCATATTCTCTGGACTCCGGTGACCATTGGCATGTCCTGGCTGCTATTTTTTCTGGAGGTGGCCTGGCTGAAGACCGGCAATGAACACTGGTACCGCCTGCAGCGCTTCTTTGAAAAGCTTTTTATCGTCAATTTCGGCGCTGGTGTGGCCACGGGCGTGACCATGGAAATGGCCTTCGGCATTTTGTACGGCCCTTTCTCCCAGGCTGTTGGCCCTTTTTTCGGAAACATTCTCGGCTTTGAAACCATCACCGCCTTCATGTACGAGGCCGGCTTCATTGGCCTGATGATTTTTGGCTGGGGCAAAATCGGCAAGGGCATGCATGCTTTTGCAACCTTCAACGTGGCCCTTTCATCCAGTCTTTCAGCCATGTGGATTCTGGTCGCCAACGGCTGGATGCAGTCTCCCACCGGAATTCAACTGAAAGATGGGCTGTTTCAGGTCACCAACTGGTGGCAAGCCATTTTTAACCCGAACTTTAATATTGGCTTCCCGCATATGTGGGTAGCTACCGTAGAATTAGCCCTGTTTTTCTTCGCGGCGGTCAGCGCCTGGTTTATTTTGAAAAATCGCCAGGCCAATTTGTTTACCAAACTCTTGAAGCCGACTTTGTTGGCACTGATCATCATCACCCCGCTGCAGATTTTTATTGGTGATGAACTGGGTCGGGAAGTGGCACACGACCAGCCCACCTCTCTCGCGGCCATGGAAGGCCATTTCCACACCTATCTGCCCGATGGTAAGCCCAACACCAGCTGGAATCTGATTGCCATTCCAGATGTTTCAGCAGGAAAAAATCTGTTCTCCATCCAGATTCCTCATGTTCTCAGCTTGCTCGAAACCCATACCTGGGACGGAGTAGTCACCGGTATGGATCATTTTGCTCCGAATGATCGACCCAATGTCTGGGTGCCCTTTTATGCCTTCCGGGTGATGGTCGCCATCGGCTTCTTCCTGTTTTTCATGGCACTCTGGGGTAACTGGTTGCGCTTGCGGGGGAAATTGACTGCAGAACATCTGCGTAAGAATCCGTTGTTCCTGCGTCTGCTGGTGTTCAGTGGATTCCTGCCTTATCTCGCCGTCTGGACCGGCTGGTGGACACGTGAAATCGGCCGTCAGCCCTGGGTTGTTTATAACCTGATGCGGACCTGGCAGGGTGTCAGCCACATGGGAGTCACTGCTGAATCCTTCTGGCTGATTGGCTACATCATTTTCGAACTGATGGTTTGGGGGGGTGCCTGGTACTTCTTTACCCGGGTTATCCAAAAAGGACCCGATATGACCAGCCCGGTCATTGGTGCTTCGGATCATGATGCACATCCATCCGGTGGCGGAATTGCCAAGCCGACTTTCGCCAAACCGACAATGAACAAGCTGGACTGAGGATCGATACCATGCATGAAATATTTCGTATACATAGCACCTTAAGTACATTCTGGTGGATACTGCTGGGGGTTTTCTTCGTCATTTACATTGTTCTCGACGGTGCGGATCTGGGGGCCGGCGTATTTTCCCTGCTCCTCAATAATGAGAATGATCGGGCGGCCGTCATGTCTTCCATGGCAGGCACCTGGGATGCCAATGAAACCTGGCTGGTAGTGGCCGGTGGCGTGATTTTCGGGGCCTTTCCTCTGGTTTATGGGTCCACATTCAACTATCTGATGATCCCATTGATGTTTGCGCTTTGGGGCATCATTTCCCGGGCGGTGGCCTTTGAATTTCATGTCCACGCCAAAAGCAGCCGCAAATTCTGGGGCTTCATGTTTGGCCTTGGCAGTCTGGTCGCGGCCCTTTTTGCGGGTATTGCGCTGGGGGCCACCTTGCTGGGCTTTCCGATGGGTACCGGCAATGCCCAGGGCATTCAGGTAGCCAATGATCCGTTTGTGAATACTGAGCCGCACTTCTCGGGCAATGCGCTGACCTTTTTGTCATCCTTCAGTATCTGGACCGGCATTGGTGCTGTCATTGCCGGTGGTCTGGCGGGCACCTTGTACCTTTGTGCCCGTTTTGAGCAGGATGATCCTATTTATCTCAAGGCTCACAAGTCTGCCACTCTGTTTTCCTTCCTGGCGCTGGCGGCGGTAGTCATCACCTTGATCTGGTCCTACGCGATCATGCCTGATGCCGCCAAGTGGACGGGGAGCGGCTGGTTCGGCTGGCTGATCCTGCTCATTGCCATCCTGATTTCTGCCTACAAAATGATGAGCAATCACGCAGCCCACCGTGATTTCGCCGCACTGCTCTGGTGTGGCGCCATTGTGTTGTTCATGTGGGGAGGGATGTGGGCCACCAATTTCCCCTACATCATTCCGCAGACCTGGACTATCAGTCAGGGCGGCAATCCGGCCAATGACCTGGCCATCCTGACCCTGTTCATGACGGGATTCGTGCCGGTCATGATTACTTACAACATCTATCAGATCTGGGTGTTTCGCAAGCGCATCACCCATCTGGCCGGTTATGAAAGTCATTAAGTCATTTCCCTGGTGATGTTCCGTTTGGGGCCGCAAGGCCCCTTTTTTTAGCTTCACATAATCGTATGAAAATGTTCTATAATGATCAGGTATAATTTACTTTTACCTTGGCAACACAAACTAAACAGGAGTCCTGAGATGTCCAGGAATAAAAAAAATAGTACGATGCGGTCACTTCAAGATGATGCGCACGAAAAAAATCATCTTGATGAAAAAGCCCATTACAAGGCGGAACTGCGGGCCCTCCAGATTGAGCTGGTCAAGTTGCAAAGAGATATTATTCGTAAAAATGAAAAAATACTGGTGATACTCGAAGGTAGGGATTCAGCCGGCAAGGATGGATCCATCAAACGCATTATCGAACACCTCAGTCCTCGCGAAACCCGGGTGGTTGCATTAAGCAAGCCTTCGGACAGGGAAGTAAGTCAGTGGTATTTTCAGCGCTACATAGAACACCTGCCCTCAGCCGCAGAAATGGTCTTTTTCAACCGCAGTTGGTATAACCGTGCCGGTGTTGAAAAGGTGATGGGATTCTGTACGGACCAGCAATACGAAGAGTTTTTCGCCGAAGTCAATAATTTTGAAGGGATGCTGGTGCGTTCCGGCATTCATCTATTCAAGTTCTATCTGGATATTTCGCGCGACGAGCAGAAACAACGCCTTGAAGCGCGCAAAGATGATCCACTCAAACAGTGGAAAACTAGTCCCATTGATGAAAAGGCTTTGAAACATTGGAAGGATTATAGCGAAGCACGCAATATCATGTTTGCCCGCAGTCATTCTCCTTTCGCTCCCTGGATTATTGTCAATGCCAATGATAAAAAGATAGCCCGGTTGCAACTCATCAAAGGGCTTTTGAGCCGGCTGTCCTACACAGACAAGGATGAAATGCGGGTACTTCCTGACCAATCCATCATTTTTGAATATGAATCCCTTTATCTGGATAATGGGATGATCCAGGAATAATGACACATCCATCTTCATTACTTTACCCATTTGATTTTGCCCAGGAGGAAATATGTCCATCATCGATTTACCGTCAGCTTTGACTCGCGCCCTCTCCCTCAAAAACGAGGACTCCCTGGATGCGGCAACCATTGCGGCAGCAGAACAACTCAGCAAAAAAGAAGGATTATCCCTGGATGCTGCCGTGGGCGTTTTCGGCAACGATCAACTTGTTGAACTGATTGGTTTCCTGAATGACAGTATGAGCTGTGAACAACTTTCTGCCCTCTGTGATCCGGAAAGCTACGATGCGGAACAGGCTCGCGAATGGGAGGTCACCAAGGATCAATACCTGCTTGCCCATGAAATTGCCGTCCTGAGCCACCGTGTGGCCAAGCAGCGAGATACAACCAAGTAAAATTCTCAGGCCAAAGCACTCCATTGCAGCAACGAGATGGACCAAAACGCTCACAGTTCATGTCCATCTCCTATAATCAGGTCAACCGCATTTCCCTTTTAGCCATGAAAGGAGTTAGCAGGCATGCCTCAATTCAAGCATCCCCCCTTGGGTATCCCCACAGACAGCGCTAAACGCTGGACAGAAAACTACCAACTCGCCACGCAAGGAAGCGGTCGTCTTTTTTTGATGGCGGGCGACCAGAAGGTCGAACATCTGAATGATGATTTTGTCGGAGGTCAGGTTGCTGCAGATGATGCTGATCCTGAACATCTTTTTCGGATTGCCAGTGCGGCACCGGTAGGTTGCTTCGCGGCTCAGATGGGGCTGATCAGCCACTATGGAATGGATTATCCTGAAGTGCCCTATCTGCTGAAACTCAACAGCAAAACCCATTTAGTGAAAACTGCCCAGCGTGATCCGGCCAGTTTGCAGTGGCAGAGCATGGCCCAGGTGCGTGATTTTGTCCGGCACTCCGGCCTGAAAATTGTAGGCGTCGGTTATACCATCTATCCCGGTTCACTATATGAGCCCGAGATGTTGACCGAAGCCGCGCGCATTATCCAGGATGCCCACGCCATGGGTCTTTTGGCCGTTATCTGGGCTTATCCGCGCGGACAGGCTGTAGGCGACAAGGAACAGGATCCGCACATGATTGCCGGAGCCAGCGGCCTCGTTGCCTGCCTCGGCGCTGATTTTGCGAAGGTGAATCCACCTTTGGATGCACAGGGAAACATGGATGCCCGCCTGCTGGGTGAGGCCGTTGCGGCAGCTGGACGTACTCTGGTCATTTGCGCCGGGGGCTCAGAAACCGACTCTGAATCCTTCTTGCAACGTCTGCATGCACAAATACATATTGGTGGGACCCAGGGCTGTGCCACAGGCCGAAATGTCCATCAACGCAGTCAACCGGATGCCGTACACTTTTGTCAGGCGATCCATGCCCTGGTCGTCAAAAATCAGAGCGTGGAAGAAGCTGCAAAACTTTTGGGAGAAGCGTCTTAATCAACCCGATGGGCCATACCCGCTGGCGTTTGTGAATGCCCACCAGCACCCCCGGCAAATTAACACCCTGACATAACGGAGAAAAGTGAGTGACTATTGCCCCCTGTTATCTGCTTCCGCAAATGCCCGAATCGCTCAGTGGTCTGACGGAGCTGGCGCTGGATCTGCGCTGGGCGTGGAGTCATGCCGCCGACTCCCTCTGGGCCGAAATAGCGCCAGAACTTTGGGAGCAAACGCGCAATCCCTGGTTAATTTTACAAAATATCAGTAGTCAAACCTTGCAAGAATTGGCGCAAAATCCAGCATTCATTGAAAAGCTCAAGGCTTTTAGTGCGCAGCATCAGGAGCAATTAACCCAAAGCAGCTGGTTTGAACAGAATTACGCCCAGACTTCCTTCCGGCAGGTTGCTTATTTCAGCATGGAATTCGGCCTCTCCGAGGCCCTCCCCATATATTCTGGAGGGCTGGGAATCCTGGCCGGCGATTGCCTGAAAACTGCCAGTGATCTGGGTATCCCGTTGCTGGGTATCGGTCTGCTCTGGCAACAGGGCTATTTTCGCCAAACGCTGGATGAAAACAGTCGGCAACAGGAATTTTATCCCTATAACGATCCCACCCAGATGCCGGTTACCCCGGTGCGGGACAACGAAGGAGAATGGTTGCGCCTGCAACTCCCCTTCCCTGGCCGAAAAGTCATATTACGCGCATGGCAAGCCCAGGTAGGCCGGGTAACCCTGTATTTGCTGGATAGTAACGATCCCCTGAATACTCCGGCAGATCGAGGGATAACCGCTGAGTTATATGGAGGAGGCCCGGAAACCCGCTTGCAGCAGGAAATCTGTCTGGGCATCGGTGGCTGGTTGTTATTGCGCCGTCTGGGGATTCAACCCGAAATATGCCATCTCAATGAAGGGCATGCCGCATTTGCCATTCTGGCCCGCGCATACAGCCATATGCAGGATCATGGCACCCAGTTTGAATGTGCCCTCAATGCCACTCGGGCCGGTAATATTTTCACAACCCATACCCCCGTATCTGCTGGTTTTGACCGTTTCCCGGCAGAATTAATGACGCGTTACATTGCGGGAGCGCCAGAAGCTTTTGGTGTCGATGTAGAAACCATCCTGGCGCTGGGACGGGAAAATCCCGATGATCCGCAAGAACCATTTAATATGGCCTGGCTGGCGATTCGTGGCAGCATTATGGTCAACGCCGTCAGCCGCCTGCATGGAGAAGTCAGCAGACGCCTGTTTCAACCACTTTTTCCACGCTGGCCTGCGGACGAAGTTCCGGTAACCCATGTCACCAATGGTGTGCACATGCCCTCCTGGGACTCTGCTGAAGCAGATGCCTTGTGGACTTCCTGCTGCGGTAAACAGCGCTGGCTGGGTGACTTGCAAAACCTCGCAGCAGAATTCCGTAAAACACCCGATAGTTTGATCTGGGAATTACGCAGCAAAGGCCGTCAGCAGGTCATTCATTTCGCGCGACAACGGCTTCAGCAACAACTGGCGCAGGCGCACGCGCCGCTGGAGGAGCAAGAGCGTGCTGCGTTGGCTTTGGACCCTAATGCCCTCACGATCGGTTTTGCACGTCGCTTTACGGCCTATAAACGTCCCAATCTGCTCTTGAGTAATCCCGACAGACTGAGGCAATTACTGACCAATCCACATCGCCCGGTACAACTACTCATTGCCGGAAAAGCTCATCCTCGGGACGAAGCGGGCAAAAAAATGATTCAGCAGTGGACCTTGTTTATTCATCAACATCCCGAGCTGGCCAATCATATTGTCTTTATTGCCGATTACGACATGCTGGTGGCCGAGCATCTGGTTCAAGGCGTCGACTTATGGATTAATACGCCGCGTCGCCCCTGGGAAGCCAGCGGGACCAGTGGCATGAAAGTGTTGGTTAATGGCGGACTTAATTTATCCGAACTGGATGGCTGGTGGGCTGAAGCCTATTGTCCGGAAACGGGCTGGGCTATCGGTGATCGCGCCGAACATGATGATGATCCACAATGGGATATTCAGGAAGCAGAAACTCTCTATCATTTATTGGAAAACGAAATTGTGCCTCTTTTTTATCAGGATCGCGATGCCAGCGGCTGTCCGCAGGCCTGGATTCAGAAAATTCGCGAAAGCATGAGTCGGCTTACGCCCTTATACAGCAGCAATCGAATGCTCCGCGATTATGTCTCGACCCTATACGAACCCGCTGGACGCCTCCTCGCCGATCGTAGCGAAAAAAGTCGAATTGAGGAAATCTGTAACTGGCAAAAAAATATTCGCCACCACTGGCCCCTTCTGCATTTTGGCGATCTGCATGTACGTACCGAAAATAATCGCCATTATTTTGAACTGCATGTTTATCTGGACGATCTGGATGCTGAATCTATCAGCGTGGAACTATTTGCCAACCGAAGTGACCAATATCCTTTAGAAGTGGTTCCCATGCAGCGTGGTGAAGCACTGAGTGGAGCAGTCAACAGTTACAATTACACGTTGGACATCCCTGCTGATCGTGACTTGGCAGACTACACTCCGCGCATCATTCCTTGCCATCAAAATTGCCTGGTGCCCATGGAGAGTGCGGAAATACTCTGGTACCGTTAAAAGGAACAAAAATTGAATCCCAACATTCCTGATCTACAAAATATTATGGAAACCGAAAAGAAAATGTTCGGTAAATATTTGGTTCCTGTAGCTATCTTATTAATCATTATCGGGATATTTGGAATTTTAAGCCCAATTATTCTTTCTGCAGTCACCGATGGCATTATTGCAGCCATGCTGATTATTGCCGGATTCACCTGGATTGCGCACAGCATCCAGATGCACCAGCATCAAATGGCTGACTGGCTGAAACCCTTACTGCTTTTTATCACTGGGGGCATCATGATTGCCTTACCGAAAGCAGGAATTGCGGCAATTGGTTTGATGTTCGTTCTGTATTTCATCATTGATGCCTACCGAAATTTCACGCAAATGAAAATCTATCCGGGACATGGTCGGGGCTGGTCCATTTTTAGTGGTATTATCGACATTTTCATTGCCCTTCTCTTCGTGGTCACCTGGCCTCGGGGTTCATTGATCCTGGTCGGCATATTTGTCGGCGTCAACTTGATATTTGATGGGATCATTCTGCTGATGTTGCGCAATGTAAAACCTGGATAAACAGTATATTGCACAAATTTTAGGCAATCAGTAATCTTTTTTTATTTTATTCATTTGCGGAACGTCCAATATCCGTGGACTGGATTACGGAAAGTTTGTGCCCACAGATAACTCCGTGCGCAGAGACTTTCCCAGCCATTCCTGACCTCTCTTTGTAGACGTCGCCAGAATGGCCGCGATGATCGGTGCTCCGCAGACCAACCGCGCTCTTGAATAATGGATGGCAGCTTCACATCAATAGAAACCAGAGCAGGTTCAAGAACCAACATGCGCAATCCATGCAACCAGTATTGATCCATCACCTTATCTACTGCGTCACGCATTTTTTCAGTATGTTTAAGTAGTACCTTGGCGGCGTCTGGTCGTATCAGATAGGCAGCGGTTCCCTGTGGCTGTCGAACATAACGCATCAGTCGAAATTCATTATTCACGCGAAGATATAGCTTACCTTGTCGATCCCAACGTTCACTCATCAGACGCAAAATATCCCACTCCCCAGCAGTATCCATGGCGAGCGCAATTTTTCCAACAAAGTTGGGCCCTAGCACTACATCATCCTCAAGAATACACCAAGCCACATCATCTGATTGTGCGCATTGTTGCCACAATGAACGGTGACTCATAAAACACCCAACTTCGCCCGGGGTCATTTCATATCCGAAATATTTTTTTCGGTACGTTTGATCATAAGAATTGGGGTAATCAGCAATGTGTCTAGGCGCACAAGCTTCAAACAAATTTAAATGTACCTGCAAACGCCTGGCTTCTGCTGAAATATGATGACGGCGTTCAGGGTGACTCGCCATGGAAATCACATGAATGGGAGGCATACATTTCTTCAAAGAAACGATCATTCCCCCCGTTTTGATGTTCATACTGTTATTCCTAACCATAAATCAACCTCTTCAGGAAGCTTCCTCGCCGTTTCCAGTGATAATCGCTTTCTGCATCGAGCTCTTCAAGAATACTTTGGTAACGTTGGTATTCTTCATAACATGCCGCCCATAGTACCCACTGGGCGACACTTTCATTTTGTTTTATGGCAGTTAGAATATGATATATTTTATCGAGTAATGGTAGCATATTTTTGGCATATTCTTCATCATTAAGCGCAACGGAATGATGTCTTAGGGATTGACTTAAAAACTGTTCAACATAAATTTTGAGTTTATTATCGTCTATGGAAAGTGCCAGATGTAAAGAGATTTTTTCCAGAACAAGTGCTGGCTGTTCCAACAAATCATCATATGAAATAAAAACGTGAGGATAATTTTTAATATGCGGTAAAAATGGTAAGGTATATGCCGCCCACATCAACTGGCCTCTCGTAAGGGAGATACCATTGCGCTTTTGCAGCGATAGCGCCACCGCATAAGGGTGTCGTAGGGCGACGACAAACTGAAGATTAACCCCTGACTGTTCTGCAGCATGCAGCCAGAAAGGCAAAACTCTTAAAGTTCTCGGATCTTTGAATCCCCACATGGTGTATTGATCCGCGCGATTGATCAATAACTTCTCCGCCTGATCATGGAGATCTTTCAGCGCCGCACCTAAAAAAAGAGCTTCCGGGACAATCCGGGTGTCATTCCAGGCAATATTTAAACGTTCAAGAACTTCCTTGTTGATGCGCAAAACCTCGGCATCTTCCCAGTAGCCCCTCGGATTATCTTCACCGGGCGCAATCAAAGCATCCCCCATGTTGAGCCCCAAACACTCCAGACCTTTGGCAATAGCACTTGTACCACTTCTATGCATGCCGATGACCGTTACGATACTTCTCTGAATTGGTTGGCCGCTGGGAGCATGCTCCAAAAACTCATCAATCACTATATAACCTCTTACATGCTGTAACGTTTTATACAAAAAGCTCAACAAACATATGGTCCACCTGAAAACAGGATAAAGTCCCAGTTTTCAGCGCTCATTGTAAGGTCTCAAGGCCTCTCCAGATAAGACATGGCCGTAATAAAAATTGTTAAGAAATATGAAAATCCATTTTTATAGAACAAACGAAGTTTGGTTTATAAAATATAAAAGAATTCGTATATGCTTATAATGACCTGGAAACGTGTTATGTGTTAGTTTAACAAGACCATATTACAAATAGAGAGGATTGAAACATGTTAATGAACATTATTGTTTTTCTCATCGTCGGTGGAATCGCTGGCTGGCTGGCCGGATTGCTCATCAAAGGCCGGGGGTTTGGCATTATCGGAGACATCATTGTCGGCATCATCGGTGCTTTCATCGGTGGATTCGTCCTGACGACGATTGGCTTGATTGGTCTTTTTGGGGCGGGCATTATCGGTGCCATTATTGTTGCCTTTATTGGTGCCATTATTCTTTTGTTTATCGTTAAGCTCATCAAAAAACTCTAAAAAATAAAACGTTATGAACATCATGCTGATTCTGGCTGGGCTGGTTATTTTGGGCGCGGCCAGCCAGTGGCTGGCATGGCGGGTCAAACTACCCGCCATTATATTTCTTCTGGGTATTGGCATTATTGCCGGCCCGGTCACCGGCTGGATTCAACCGGACCAGCTATTTGGCCCTCTCCTGTTTCCCGGTATTTCTTTAGCAGTAGCCGTAATACTGTTTGAGGGCGCGCTGAATTTACGCCTGCGAGAACTGGGCGGTCTCGCCTCGGTCATTCGCAGAATGGTCAGCCTGGGGGCCATCAGCAGTTGGCTGATACTGGCGGTAGCTACTCACTGGATTGCGGGCTTTAACTGGACCATGGCAATCCTCTTTGGTGCAGTTGTGGTGGTTTCCGGACCCACCGTCATCGGCCCGGTGTTAAGGGCAGCCAGACCCAATGCGCGTATCAGTAATGTATTAATGTGGGAGAGCATACTCATTGATCCCATTGGGGCCTTGCTGGCCGTTCTGGTTTTCGAAGCTATTATTGCCCATCACGGCTCCACTGGACTCAATTCTGCCGTTGAAGTTTTTCTAAAAATGCTTGGTGCAGGTGTTGTTTTAGGAATTTTAGCTGGTCAAAGCCTGGGATGGTTACTCAAAAAAAGAGCTATCCCCGATTATCTGCATGGCGTAGTGGCCTTGGGTAGTGTTTTTATTATTTTTGCTGCAGCCAACCAAATCGCCCACGAATCCGGACTACTTGCTGTCACCCTGATGGGTGTATGGCTTGCTAATATGCGCGATATCCCCTTGGAAAATATTCTTAATTTCAAAGAAAGTCTCTCTATTTTATTAATCTCCATTCTTTTCATTCTCCTCGCTGCGCGCCTGAATCTGCTGGCCTTGAAAGAAGTCATCATCTCCGGCGTACTGCTCACGCTGGTTATTCAACTGATCGCCCAGCCTGTCAAAGTGTTACTGGCTTACGATGGCAAGGAACTGAACTGGAAAGAAAGATTCATGACCGGATGGATCGCCCCGCGCGGAATTGTCGCAGCAGCAGGCGCCCCCGTATATGCCGGGCAATTGGAAGCACTGAATTATCCCAAGGCCCACTTGTTTGTGCCTCTGACTTTCGCATTGATCATTGTCACCGTACTCCTGGCCAGTTTTACGGCACGTCCCATGGCAAGGCTTCTGGGTGTCTCTGAAAAAGACCCTCGTGGCATTCTTATTGTGGGGGCCAACGCATTTGCCATCGCCGTTGCTGGAAAACTCAAGGAATGGGGGTTCCGGCCACTTTTGGTGGATGATGAATATCGGCAAATCCAGGCGGCACGCATGGCAGGACTGGATACTTTTTTGGGTAGCCCGGTTTCAGAAGCCGCTGATCGTCAACTCAACCTGATTGGATTTGGTTATCTGCTGGCTCTATCCACCGATGCCGCCCGTAATCTGATCGCCTCACTGCGTTATGATCCCGAATTCGGTCATCGTTCTGTGTTTACCCTGGCCGATGGCAGCAGTCGCAAAACCAGTGCCCGTAACCGCACGGCAAAACAACATAGACGTCTTCATCTTTTCAGTGAAGACGCTACCGCTGGTTCTTTGCTGGATAAAATGGAAAAGGGCTGGACCCTGAAAGCAACTGGCCTGACTGAGCAGTTTGAATGGGCACAATACCAGCAACAATTTGCTGCAGGCTTTCTGGCATTATTTGTACTGCATAAAAATGGAAAACTGCAAGTTATAAACAGTGACCAAAGCCAGCCTGAACCGCGTGCTGGCGATCAGATTCTGGCTCTGGTTGCACCTGACGTAGCTCCCACTGAAGATGCCCACTAACTCCTCACTACCTGATTCTCCATGCCTGGGATTTTGCACTACCGCTCTGGGCGATGACGTGTGTAAATCCTGCGGTCGAACTTTTGAAGAGGTTTGCCAGTGGATAACTATGACACCTGAACAGAAAGCGGCTACCTGGAACCGCATTCGCAACAATGGCTGGTGGGATCAGCAGAGAAAAGCCAAGGGTCTATAATCAGAGTGCTGGTTGCATTAATATAATACATTATTATCATTTGCTTATAGTGACATTCCGCATTTCTCATGATAGTCTTTACTGATAGACCGTGTATTGACAAAAGCTTCCTATCCAAGCGGAGTCGAAAGTCCATTGAAATACCCAGAGAAGCGAGATGAATTGGACGCCCAGACTATACAGGAAATTTTAAACAGTTTCCCCGCATTGGAGTTATTACAGCAACATCCGATACCCCATGCACTAACACACAACAGAAAGTTACTATTTGTCAATAAATCCGCTGTTAAACTTTTTGATGGAGATAATTCAGATCATTTTTTGGGCAAGGATATCACTTCTTTTATTCATCCTCTAGATCATGGACGCATACTTAACCGTCTTGAGATACTCAACGATGAAAAAACTAAAAACAACCCTACAGAAGCACGTGTTTACACGCTCAATGGCAAAATCAAACACATCATATCTGTCAGTTCATTAATAGAAATTGCCGGGCATACTCTGGTTCTGGCGGCCGCTACCGAGCTCAGTGAAGAAATGGGACATGAAATCAGCCAATCTGAGCAGAATTTTCAGCGTCTTTTTGAAAATATGCTCGACGTTTTCTATCGAACGGACAGTGAGCAAAACCTGACCTTGGTGGGTCCCGCAGCCTTAGGTGTTTTAGGTTATTTACCTGAAGAAGTTATTGGCCTCCCTGCTTCCAGCTTCTATTTTGATCCACAAGCACGGGCAAATATTGTCACCGCCGTTAAGAAACATGGGAAAGTTCAAAACTTCCCGGCACGCCTGAAACATAAAGATGGGCATATTGTGGATGTCGAAATTACCAGCAGCGCAATTTATAGTGAGGATAAGCAGTTTCTGGGTATGGAAGGCCTGTTCAGAGATGTGAGCGAACAGGTCGTTATTAAGGAAAAGCTACATCGACTCGCCACCATTGATGAATTGACCGGCATATTGAACCGTAGGGCCTTTCTGGAAAAAGCCAATCACCTGATCAAGCATTTGCGTAGACAGCCAGAATATAGCCTGCTCGCCGTGATTGATCTGGATAAATTCAAACCCATCAATGACCGCTATGGACACTTGAGCGGAGATCGTGTTCTGAAAGTCTTTGTATCACTCTTTAAGGAGACCCTTCGGGAAACAGACGTTTTTGGTCGCCTGGGTGGAGATGAATTCGCGATCATTTTCAGAAAGTGTACGATGACAGAAGGCTTGGAAATCCTGGAACGAATCCAGGAAAAAATGCAGAAAATCAGCATTAGACTCTCCGATAATGAAGTTTCCATCTCAGCCAGCATCGGCTTGACCGAGTTGCATGAAGAAGACCTGCCATTTTCTCTGGCACTGGCCCGAGCAGATCGGGCTCTTTATCAGGCCAAACAGAATGGCGGCGCCCATGTCGCAATGCTTTTATCATGATCAGGATAATGAAAACACAACGGACTGGCCGGGTCTGACAATCGGATCTGCCCAAGCATATTAGCATCAGCTAAAACTTGCGTCCGCCAAAAAAAACCTGTATAACCTATGGCCCTTGCAGCTATGTGGTTATTTTGATTTGAAAAAACTTTTTGTGGTCGCAGTGACGGCCGGATTAAGCTTCTTGTTTATTATTGCCCCGCAGCCTTTGCAGCGCAGTATCTCCGGACTCCCTGCAAATATAGCTCTAATGAAACCAAGAATAACTTTAAGCAGTTCTCGAAGCTCACACAGTTCCCAACCACAATCTTCTGCTGCTCTTGCCAACCCCCTGACGGGACGTGCATGGCAGAAGCTCGCTGGCGTCTACAGTAAAGATGTACTGTATGCTTCCAATCAAACCGGAGTTTCCCGCAAATTGTTGGCCGCCGTGATTCATGTCGAAAGTCGTGCAAGTAACGTCGTCAGCTATGCTGGGGCTGTTGGTCCTATGCAGCTCATGCCCGGCACTGCCTGGCGCATTCTCCATGTCAATCCGTGGAAGCCTCGCCAGAATATTGTGGGGGGGGCCCGCTATTTGCGCCGTCTGCTCGCGATTTTCCATGGACACCTTCGCCTGGCACTGGAAGCCTATAATGCCGGACCCACCACAGTGGCCCAGGGGAATATTCCAATACCGGCAAAAGTTTATGCGCGTCAGGTGATGGCACTGGCGGCTTGAGATCGGTCTGTACGCCAGCCTATGTTAACATTAATATTTATTGTTAACTTGATCAGGAGAGGACCTTGCCAGAAAACAGTCAGTCAAACAGCAATTTCACTATCTGCATGGGTCACGATGAATTATTGATTCGTAACCGCTACGAAACCATCAGCATCGCCAATGATTTCATGATCGGCATATTATTTCTGATAGGCAGTTTCTTTTTCTTCTATCCTTCCATGGAAACGGCTGGCGTCTGGCTTTTTGTGATTGGCAGCGCCGAACTGTTAATAAGACCAGTGATCCGGCTCGCCCGCCATATTCACCTACAGAAACTACCCAGTGGTAGTTGGGATATGTAGCTGCCCGTTCAGCGAGCGGGCCGCAAATATCGCGCAATACTTTGCCGCGCAGTGGCTTGCGCGATCAGTTCGTCATAATTCTCAACCCGATCACGAGCCCATGCGCTGGCATGCTGCTCCGTTTGTTGAATAGTGTTTCGCGCGTATAAGCCTCTAAACTGCCAGATAGCCAACCAGAAACATAAGGTGGCAACTCCTGCGTCAAGCAGCCTGGGCATCATTGCCAGAGGAACCTGCATGAGCACAACATCCAGAATCACACAGAGAAGAAAAGCCGTAACTCCCAGACGCCATCTTCTGCTGCGCTTGGGAGCTGTAGCACGCCCCAGTTCTCTGGCCAGGAGCGCTTGCCTCCATTCCTGGGGCTGTTGAACCAGCGCCGGGGATAAAAATACCGCTCCGGTAATGGGGTCGTGCACAGCACTCACATTATCCGCCAGCGAGCTGTAAAAAACCGGGGTATGCTCGCCCCCCAAACTATCACGCAAGACGGACAACCGGGGATCACGGCGCAGCAAATCCTTTAGAGACATTATCGACTCCTGATTCAGCAAAAAAAACCTGCCGTTTATCGTCGGCATGCTGATACATCAGCAAGAAACATTCCAGACGGGACCGAGTGCATTTCCGACATCGCTTTCTATTAAGTTGCACCACCATAATGCAAATGCACTATATTGGTGCGCACGACTGCTCTCCATTAGCGCAATGAACGCCCCTTGCCAGCCCGCTTACCGCGACAAATCTCCAGGCGATTTTTACGAATAGGGCGCGGCAAAGTCTGTCCCTCGGGATGAGTATAAAGGCTTTGCAAATGGGCTTGGGGGGCCAGTGTCATCAATTTGACCCCCTTCCCTTTCGGCAGGCTTTTGATTTCTGCCAGCGGAAATATCAATCCCGCATAATCTGAAGAAACGCACAATATTTCTGCAGACAGATCAGAAACAGGAAGCAGCGGCAAAGGATACTCATCTTTATCCAGAGACAGGAAAGCTTTCCCGGCACGATTGCGCCCGGCCATGTTTTCCAGTGCAGTGACAAAGCCATATGCACCACTGCTCGCTACCAGCCACAAACTGTCGGCCGGACCACAAGCCGCCGACTGAAGGGAAGCTCCGGGCTGAAAATCTACCTGACTGGAGGCGGGGACCCCGTCCCCACGGCCACCGGGAATCTGACTGACTGGAACAGAATAAGCGCGACCGGTTTGATCCAGCAATACCAGATGGTCTACAGAGCGTACTTCAAAAACCTGCAGGAGCTGGTCGCCTTCCTTGAAGTTCAGACTCTCCGTGGCAATACCATGTCCGGCCCGACTGCGTAACCAGCCTTTGCGAGACACGATGACCGTCACTGGCTCATCGGTCACAGCGGCCACAATAGTCTGAGCAGATTTACTGGTTATGGCGACATCGGCTTCCAGCAAAGTGCGCCGGTCATCACCAAACTTCTGGGCATCGGCGTTGATTTCCTCAACCAGCAAGGCTCTCAGGCGATCTTCGTGCGCCAGCAGGCCAGCCAGATAATCGGCCACATCCCGCTTGTCCTTGAGTTCTTTTTCCAGTTCGATGCCAGCCAGTCTGGCCAATTGCCGCAAACGGATTTCAAGAATGTCTTCGGCCTGAATTTCTGTCAGAGCAAAGTGCTGGATGAGGTCGATTTTGGGATCATCGGACTCCCGAATAACCCGGATAACGGCATCAATATCCAGAAGAACCCGGAGTCGTCCTTCGAGAATATGGATACGCGCCAAAGTCTTGTCCAGACGAAACTGGCTACGGCGGCGAACGGTGCGCAGACGATAAGTTACCCACTGCCGCAAAATGGCCGTTAGCGGCAGACAGGGTGCGCGGCCTTCCAGGTCCAGCACCGTCAAATTGACAGACTGATTGGATTCAAGCGAAGTGCGCGCCAATAAATAGGTCATCAGTTGCTGGGGGTCCTGATTCCGGGAACGGGGTTCCACCACAATACGCACTGCGTGATCCTTGCCGGACTCATCGCGCACCGTATCTATCTGGGAAAGCATGGCCGTTTTGGTGGACTGCTGCTCAGGCGTCAGGGCTTTTTTCTTGCCCTCACCCCTCGGCTGAGGATTGGAGAGATTTTCTATTTCCGAGAGCACCTGTGCCGTGGAAACGCCTGGAGGCAGTTCATGAATACTGATGCGCCACTCACCCCGCGCCAGCTTTTCCACTTCCCAGCGGGCCCGCACCCGAATACTGCCCCGCCCCGACAGATAAGCTTCACGAATTTGTTCGGGTGGCGAAATAATCTGCCCTCCCCCGGGAAAATCCGGGCCGGGTATCTGCGCAAGAATAGCGTCATTCGACGTCTCCGGATTTGCTGCCAACTGCGCGCAAACGGCCGCCAGCTCGCGCAGATTATGGGGCGGAATTTCTGTAGCCATGCCGACAGCAATGCCGGAGGCACCATTCATCAACAAAAATGGCAGGCGTGCAGGGAGAGTCACCGGTTCTTCCAGGGTACCATCATAATTACTGCGGAAATCGACGGTGCCCTCATCAATTTCACCCAGCAACAACTCGGAGATGGGGGTGAGATTGGCTTCGGTGTAGCGCATGGCTGCAGCAGAATCACCATCCAGAGAACCAAAATTACCCTGTCCATCCACCACGGGATAACGCAAGGTAAAATGCTGCGCCATACGCACCATGGCATCATATACAGAACTGTCCCCATGGGGATGCCACTTGCCGATCACCTCACCCACCACCCGGGCAGATTTGACGTGTTTGGGAGAACGCTGCAGGCCCATATCGCGCATGGCATATAAAATGCGTCTTTGCACCGGCTTTTGTCCGTCGGCAAGTGCCGGAATGGCGCGCCCGGTCACGACGCTCATGGCGTATGCCAGATAGGCTTTGGCGGCATATTCCGCAAGAGGTGGCGAAGGGTCCTCGGGGTTCCCCCCCTCTGCAGTCGGCAGCGGGGGCTCGTTTGGCGGGCTGGATGCCGGCTCAGGATTCAAGCCATCAAACAAATCCAGTGTATTACTCATGCGGGATTCCTTCCTGAACATCTACCACAGCTATCTCCTCAAATATCCAGATCGGCCGTCCAGCCATCTCTTTCCATCCATTCCCGACGCCCGCCCGCCGACTGTTTGCTCATGAGTAGACTGAAGCGTTCATGGAGAGCAGCCTGATCAGATAGCGACATGGTCAAGGGCACCAGGGAGCGGGTGTCTGGACACATGGCCGTTTCCCAGAGTTGATCTGGATTCATCTCTCCCAGGCCCTTGAAACGCTGAACCGAAATAGCCGATTCCTTGACGCCTTCAGCGCAAAGACGATCAATGGCTACATCCCGATCGGCTTCGGCTTCACAATAGATTTTGCGGGCCTTGCCGCGCCAGGTAGCATCTACCCGATACAAGGGTGGCTTCACCACAAATACATGATCACGTCTGAGCAATGCCGGAAAATGGCGCAGAAACAGCGTTAAAATCAGCACCTGAATATGACTCCCATCCACATCAGCATCAGAGAGAATCATGATTTTGCCATAGCGCAACCCCGCCAGCACCTGCTCAGGATCCGCCGCGACACCATGCGGCTCAATACCCAGTGCCACGGCCATATTGTGTACTTCCTGATTTTTGAAAATCAGGTCCGCATCCACCTCCCAGGTATTCAGCACCTTGCCCCGGAGCGGTAATAGCGCCTGATATTCTTTATCACGCGCAGCCTTGGCTGAGCCTCCCGCCGAATCACCTTCTACCAGAAACAGTTCATTGCGTTGAATATCCTCACTTTCGCAATCGGTCAGCTTGCCCGGCAAAGTCGCTAAGCCCGAGCCTTTCTTGCGTTCTATTTTTTGCGCCGCGCGACTACGCAGTTGTGCGCTCTGAATAGCCTGCTCGACAATGGCCCTGCCCGCCTCGGGATGGCTGTTCAGCCACAAATCCAGAGGATCGCGAATGGTCTGCACCATAAGCTTATAGGCTTCGCGACTGGTGAGTTTATCTTTGGTCTGACCCTGAAACTGGGGATCAAGAATCCGCCCGGAAAGCACCAAAGCCATTTTACCGGTGACATCATCCTGCACCAGCTTCAGCTTGGCCGGCACCAGACTGTGGTGCTCCATAAAGCTGCGCACTGCTTCAAAAACACCGGCGCGGAAACCCGATTCATGGGTTCCACCATCGAGCGTGGGAATCAGATTGACGTAGGTTTCCGGACGTGGATTACCCTGGGCACTCCAACACAACGCCCAACTCGCCCCCTCTCCCTGAGCGAAACCATTACTATCATCATGTTGATACATTTCACCTGCAAAAACCGGGGTAATAGGCTCTGCTTCCGCAAGCATTTCTCCCAGATACTCCGCCAGGCCGGAATCATACTGCCAGACCAGCGCCTCCTGCTCCGGTAAATTCAGAATCACCTGCAAACCGGGCAGCAAAATAGCCTTGGCACGCAGTAAGTGCGTTAACTCCCGGATGTTGACTCGAGCAGAATCGAAATAGCGGGGATCCGGCCAAACCTGAACCCGAGTCCCATGACGGCGGGCCTGACTGTTTTCCACGCGGGTCAGGGCTTCCTGAAGCTTACTGTCCACAAAGCTCAAACGATAATGACCATACCCACCCCCTTGCGGATCCCGGGTATGAATTTCCACCAACAAACGGCTGGACAGTGCATTGGTAACTGCCACACCCACCCCATGCAAACCGCCCGAAAAGCGGTAAGCCGAAGACTTGTCAGTCTTGTCGAATTTCCCCCCTGCGTGCAGGGTAGTAAAGGCCAATTCTGCTGCAGGACGCGTCTCTCCTGGAGGAATTCCTACCGGAATCCCCCGACCATTGTCCTCGACGACGACCGACCCATCACTGAGTACGGTGACTTCAATACGGGTCGCATGTCCGGCCAGCGCTTCATCCGCAGAGTTATCAATGAGCTCCTGAACCATATGTGTCGGACAGGTGGTACGCGTGTACATACCCGGGCGCAAACGCACGGGCTCCAGTCCCTTAAGGACAGTGAATTGTTCAGCACTATAGTTCAAAACAGTAGGGCTCCTTAATCATCGTGTCCCAAATTCAGTTCGGACTGACTACCGGGCCCATCATAAACGGATTAATGACTTTGAGCAGCATGTCAGCAGGATTCATCAAATTGTCATATTTCTCCGTTATCATCATGTCGAGGTCGAGGGGATAAACTGCAGAGCATCTTCGCCCTGCAAGTCATTCAGCAAACGGTTAAGGCATGACAACAGGCAAACTCAGAATCGCACTGATCACCGAGACTTACCCTCCAGAAATCAATGGAGTAGCTCTTACCTTAGGGAAGGTTGTTGAAGAACTCCGGGCACGCGGTCACGAAATTCAGGTCATTCGACCCCGCCAATCTGACGAGGCTGCTCAGGAAGGACTGGTGAAAGCATTCCCTCTATTTTTTTATCCTCAGGTCAAATTAGGTTGGACCCATCCAGGCTATCTGACTGACTGCTTCCAGACCTGGCGCAGTGAGGTGGTACACATTGCCACTGAAGGACCTTTGGGTTATTCGGCACTCATCGCTGCGCGCAAACTGGGTTTGCCCGTTGTGACCAGCTTCCACACCAATTTCGACCAATACTTTTCGTTTTATGGGATTCCTGCCCTACGCCACATAGCGCGTCTCTATTTACGTCATTTTCATAATGCGACCCCGCAAACGCTGGTACCCAGTCAGGGTACTCTGCAGCGACTCCATCACCAGGGATTTCTGCATTTGCAGCAATGGGGGCGCGGGGTAGATACGCAGCGCTTCAATCCGCAATGGCGTGATGAAAATATTCGTAAGGATTTGGAACTGGGCGATGAAGATTTATTACTGCTGTATGTTGGGCGTCTGGCGCGGGAAAAAAACCTGCCGCCCCTGCTCGCAGCCTTTCGCAAACTGAGCAGGAACCACCCCCGGGCTATCCTCGTTCTGGTCGGTGATGGCCCGCTACGCAGTGAAATCGACCATTACGCCAACAAACGGATTTATTGTGCGGGCATGCAAAACGGCATGAATCTCGCTCGCTGGTACGCCAGTGCCGATTTGTTCTGCTTTCCATCCTGTAGTGAAACCTTCGGTAATGTGGTACTTGAAGCACAGGCCAGCGCCTTGCCCATCATTGCCTATGACTGTCCGGGCGTCTGCGAACAAGTCATTCATGGCGAACATGGTCTGCTGCTTCCGCGTGATAGCGATCTGGAAACAGCTATGCAAACACTCTATAGCAATCCCGCTGAACGCCAGCGCTTGGGCAAGGCCGGACGCCTGCGTGCGGAGTCACAAAGCTGGACACGCAGCTTTGATATTCTCGAAGCCACCTATCAACAACAACTTTCAGCCCGCTGAATTTTTGGATATTCCATGCGCATTCTCATGATTTCTGATACTTATTTTCCACGCATCAGCGGTGTGGCCACTTCCATTCGCAGCTTTCGCCAAGGATTGGAGTTGCTGGGACACGAGGTCGATTTACTGATTCCGGATTATGGCTCCTGCACATCTGAGGAATGCGGAATTTACCGTATTCCGGCACGAAATATTCCTTTTTTCCCCGAAGAACGACTGATGCAACCGCGCGCATTATTGAAAATAAAAACCGGTCTCAAAGCTCGCCACTACGATATCCTGCATATCCAGACACCCTTCGTTGCCCACTATCTGGGGAATCATCTGGCGCGGAGTTTGAAATTGCCAGTCATCAGTTCCTACCATACCTATTTTGAAGCGTATCTCGGCCACTACTACGGAAAAATCCCCGGTCCGCTGCGTAAAGCTATGGTGCGCATTCCATCGCGCCAGCAATGTGCAGCTATAAACGGATTAATTGTTCCGTCCCAAGCCATGGCTGAAGTTCTCTGGGATTATGGTATCCGTACACCGACAAGAGTGATTCCCACCGGCATTCGCATCAATCATCAGACCCATAATACAAGTCATCGCCAGGATTTTAGAACGCGCTATAATCTGGACCAAAATTGTCCTGTCCTGCTGTACGCAGGACGCATGGCTCCCGAAAAAAATATCGGACTGCTTCTGTCCATGTTAAAGCAGCTCAGACAACAATTTCCCGATATTCTGCTGCTACTTGTTGGTGATGGGCCAGCCAGATCAAACCTGGAAAACGAGGTGCAATCAAGCCAATTGGCGCAAAACGTCCGCTTTTTGGGTTACCTTGATCATGTTGCTGAATTACCTCAGGCGTATGCGGCTGCAGACCTGCTGGTTTTCGCATCGGAAACGGAAACACAGGGTATGGTATTACTGGAAGCCCTCGCCGCAGGACTGCCCATTGTTGCCGTTCCAGCCATGGGTGCGGCAGATGTTCTCCGCAGCAGTTTAGGCACCCGATCAGCGCCTGCCGAAGCCAATACGTTCGCACGAACTTGCGCGGAACTTCTCGCCGATGAAAATTTACGTCAGCAATTATCCGATGAGGCCCGAAAGCTCGCCCAGGATTGGGCAGAAAGCGCCATGGTGGCAAAACTGGCAGAATTTTACCGAGAGACCATTAACGAAAACAGAACTAAGCAAAAATTATGATATCTGCACATTCAACATGCACATACATTGCCTCAGTATTTCAATTGAGCGCTACCTGATTGCACCTTGCGGCAACACCAATACATATACTCCATTTTATTCTTCATCAACCCAGTCAATAACATACGCACAGCCACCTGACTGCGCACACCGGAAGAAAGCCTTTGACTGCGAGTCACCTGAACAAGCGTCTCACAAGCCCCACAATCGCCCGATGCAAATTCGACTAACATGGTATCTCGCTTCATAACTTTGATAGTTGGCATAATAAAACGTATCCCGGTAGGGCTAAAATCTGCGATTTCCCCCTCAAGCTGCAGACCATCTTTACAAGATATTTTAAGCGGCTCTATTATATTAATTCGCGAATATTTTCGCACTGATCGCTTATAAACAGCTAATGGCGCGGCAACTATCGCGAGGTTATCAGAATTGTATAAAAATTTCGCGAAAAAAGCATAAATATTGTTACCAGATCCAATAATTACCATAATTCTCTCATTATCATTAACATGATTTAGCCTCTGGGAAACACTAAATTTTAGAGAAATAGTACTTGAACTCACGCTATAAAGACTACACAGCTGGCCGGAATCCGCTTCGGCGGATGAAAATACGATTACTTCACCCGTCTGCATGGCACTGAGAAGAGTAACTGGATCTTCTTGTACTATTTCCTGAAAAATTTTCTCAATTACTTGCAGATACTCTCTAAATGTTTGTCCGGCACGGGGAGGTAAAATGAGACTCAGATCATTTGTAGCGCTCTCAGAGCTAGCCATATGCTTCATCCAGCACAAGTGACTTTGGCAACTGACCTACTCTTTTTCCCTGCCTGAACCATTCTTTTATCGAGATAAGCTTTGAACTCTTTACCAAATTCAGGATGCATGAGTGCAAACTCGACAATGGCCTGGAGGTAACCAAACTTATCGCCACAATCAAAGCGCTGTCCTTCAAATTCATAACCAAGCACCTGACGCTCAAGAGCCAAACGGGCAATGGCATCCGTCAATTGAATTTCACCTCCAGCGCCCGAAGGCAATTCTTCCAGAAGGTCAAAAATTCTTGCAGGAAGCACATAGCGGCCCACCACCCCTAAATTGGAAGGAGCTGACTCAGGCGCTGGTTTTTCGACGATTCCGCCGATACGCACAATTTGTTCTTCCTGACCCAATGATGCGATTATTCCATAACGACTGCATTCTTCCCTCAGAACCTGTTGAATTGCTAATATAGCCGTCTGATAACGGCTATATTGTTCTTTCATCTGTAAAAGCACCGGCTTTTCTGAAAGAATCAGATCATCCGCCAAGAGCACCGCAAAGGGATTATCGCCAACCACATCACGAGCCATGAGCACCGCATGACCAAGGCCTAGAGCCCGAGGCTGGCGAAAAAATGTCGTGGTCACACCACGCGGTACAATATTCTGAATTTCCTTCAGTAGAGCTGTTTTACCGCGCTTTTCAAGTTCTGTTTCCAGCTCATAGGCGACATCAAAATGGTCGGCAATAGCACGTTTGCCCCGCCCCGTTATGAATACCAGACGATCACAACCTGCTGCCAAAGCCTCTTCTACGGCATATTGAATCAGCGGTTTGTCCACCACGGGCATCATTTCCTTAGGAGTTGCTTTTGTAGCAGGAAGAAAACGGGTACCCATGCCTGCGACAGGAAAGACTGCGGTCCGAACAGATTTTTTTCCACATCCGGAGCATGTTTCTGCATGACACACCTCATTTTTGCATGGTCAAAATTTTAGTTACCAAGCATTAGCAATTCTTATACCATGCAAAGCAAATGGTGTACTTCACCGTCCCTCCTTCTAAAAAATCCTCCATAGACAGATGCCAGACGTAAAACATGTGATACATATTTATTCTCAGAAAAATATTTTTGATTAAAACCAAAACAGTAAATAAACCCAAAACTTTAACAAAATTGGAACACGCTATCCCTGTGAAACAGGTTTTGTCTGCTTTTCGTGCGTAAAACAGCAGGCTATACTGAGTGCGGGGGGCTTGTGCTGGCCCCGCAGACAGCCAGTGGATCCAATCACTACCGGAGAATATATGAATACTGAACACCAAGACTTGAAAGCAGAGTTTCCTGAACTGTCTGAACGGATGGATCAGCTTCTGGCCGAGGAAGGCCATTTTGCCCGGCGTTACGAAGAGTTCAATGAACTGACCGCGCAAATTGAGCACATTGAGCGCAATGATGCGGCTAGCGGTTCACAAAGTCTGGAAGAAATGAAGAAAAAACGCCTGCTCCTGAAAGATGAAATATATCGTATGCTTACTTCGGATTAAGCTTACACATACCCGAAGAAATAATACCCGCCATCTACACATGATTTTAGTTGATAAATCCTGGAAGCAGCCGTTGGCGCAAAAAGCTTAACGGCCAACGGCCGTTTCTAGGTTAATACTGCGTTTTTTCTTTCCACCATTGGGTCAGCAGATCCACATCCACCACAACGCGTGCACCCGCTTCGCGTCCCTGCAGAATCTGTGCGGGAGCCTGGGGCTCGCCGAGTTGATCAAGCACCCGCAGAGCCGCTGAAAAATCCTGGTTTTGAGTATATTCCGTTTGCGTAATCACCGTATCCAATCCGGCAGAGACGGCAGAACGCAAGCCATTTTCCGAGTCCTCCAAAGCCAGGCAGTCCGCAGCCGGAAAACCCAATTGCCGCAGTACATACAAATAGATATCCGGAGCCGGCTTTTTGTGCGGCACAATATCGCCGGCGCCAATGGTCTGGAATCGGCCCGGTCCATCTTTACCCAGGGTGCTTTTCAGCAAGGAATCCACATTGGCCGGGGTAGTCGTGGTCGCTATGGCTATGGGTAGCCCGACCTCTCTGGCAACATTCAGCAGGCGTTCCACGCCGGGGCGCAAGGGTAAAAGACCGGCTTCCATCATCTCCACATAAAAACCAGTTTTCTGCTTGTGGATTCGGGCAATATCCGCATCACTAAGCTGCGGATATTCAGGGTGATCATTCAAAAAGCTGCGCAAGCGCTCCTTGCCACCGGTCACCTTCAAATAATATCCGTAGGTAGGGACATCCCAGTCAAAGGGAAGATCTGCAGCAGCAAATGCCTGGTTGAAAGCCACACGGTGAGCATCCCGCTCGGTATCAGCAAGAGTTCCGTCCACATCAAAAATCAGGGCGCGCAAGGGCATAAGCTTTATTCCTGGTACAGAGTTGAAGGAGCCGGCATTGTAAACGCAAGCTGCAAGATTGCCAAAATGGCTGATCTCTGTTAAACGTATGCGGATTTATTACAAGGACAGGAAGATCACATGGCAGACCAAGCCTCTCAAAATGCTGGCATCAGCCCCAAAAATGTTCAGCAATATACCGCATTTGTTCCATACGAACCGAAGCCTGACGAAGAATACATGAACGACGCGCAAATCGCTCACTTCCAGAAAATTCTGGAAGACTGGCGCGGCGAACTCATGGCTGAGGTCGATCGTACTGTGCAACACATGCAAATGGAAAACGTCAACTACTCGGATCCCAATGATCGCGCCAGTCTTGAAACCGACATGGGTCTGGAATTACGGGCAAGGGACCGCGAACGCAAACTGATTCGCAAAATTACCCAGGCTCTGGGTCGCATCAAGGAAAATGAATACGGCTATTGCGAATCCTGTGGTGTGGAAATTGGTCTGCGGCGTCTTGAAGCCAGACCAACGGCCACGCTTTGCATTGATTGCAAGACGCTTGAAGAAAAACGCGAAAAACAAATGGCGCAGGACTGAAAAGTTTTATTTTCGGAGTAAGCAGAGCGCAGCGCCCCCCATCGGGGCGCAAACCCACGGGGCCAGATAATAACCGGGAATGCACAACAAGTGCCCGGCTTCATCCCACAGCAGGGGAATATTTGCTCGCCATTCGGGTGGTATGCCAGCCTCCAGCATGATGTTTTTTACCGTTCGATGCTGTCCGTTAGCCATCCGTGACCGCTCACCGTTTTGACGGCGCCGCCAATATAAATTAGCCTCGGCACACTCCGCGAGCAAAGCATGACTGACTCCTTCCCCAGACCCTTGCGCCAGTAACCGGCATTCCCAGCCGCGAAAAGGAAGGGGCCGGGAAATATCCCAGCTACCCTCTTGCCAATTATCATCAAACTCCGGGGCACGACTTAAATAGAGGGTTTTCCCCTGAATCCTGCAGGCACCCCCCTCCCATTGAATGCTTTTAGCTGTAGCGGTCATCAGTGCGTCCTGAAGGACTTCCAGACGCGCCCGGGAGGGTAATGGACATTGAAGACGTTGCAGCCAGCCCCGCAAAAACATCCTTTGCCGGGTTGGAGACAGGCGCTGCAAAAAGCCCAGAGACAAAGCGTCTTCCTGCAAGCCAGGATGGTCTGACTGGTGCCGATCCCAATACAAGGTAAACCAGTCATCGACGAGTTCGTGAACATCGCCCAGATTTTCTGCCGTTCTGGCCACAGTGGCCACAGCGTGCGGCCAGCCGAGGTTTTCGAGCAGAGGTAACAGCTGCTCACGGACACGGGTCCGGTCATAACGGGGATCCTGATTTGCAGGATCGGAAATATAGGGGATTTTCTTTTCCTGGAGGTAATCCAGCAGTGCCTGTTTGGGAAACTGCAAAAAAGGACGAAGCAACACCCCTGCCCCCAGGGGTTTCTGCCGGGGCATGGCAGACAGTCCGGCAATACCCGTACCCCGCAATAACTGCAGGAAAAAAGTCTCGGCCTGATCTTGCTGATGTTGAGCGGTCAGCAGATAGTCCCCGGCCTGAAGCTGCGCCGCCAGCAACGCATAGCGACCGCGACGCGCTCGATCTTCCGGGCCTTCTCCTGAAGTTTCTGGAGGTAAATGCAGCACCGTACAGGAGACACCCAGGGCGCTGGCCTGCGCGACGCAGAAACGCGCCCAGTCCGGGCTCTCGGCGTGCCAGCCATGATCTACATGCAAGGCCCGCACAGGACAACCCAATGCCACTAGGGCGACCAGCAAAGCGGTTGAATCTGATCCGCCACTATAGGCCACAAAAAACGGGCGCTCCCGAGGCAGGAGCTCCCACTTCTGGAGAATGTTCTGGAGCCTTAGCTCCAGATCAGGCCGCGCCGACCACTCCATAATGCATCAGGCGTTCATAACGGGTGGTCAGTAATTTACTGGTATCCATCGCTTTCAGTTCATCCAGATGCTGGGTAAAACGTTCCCGGACCAAAGTGAAAACGGCTTCCGGATCACGATGAGCACCGCCCAGAGGTTCAACCAGGACTTCGTCTACCAGTCCGAGAGACTGTAAACGGCGAGCCGTAATGCCAAGGGTTTCTGCCGCTTCCGCAGCCATTCCTGCATCTTTCCAGAGAATGGACGCACAGCCTTCCGGTGAAATAACGGAATAAACACTGTATTCCAGCATCAGCATCCGATCACCCACGCCAATGGCGAGTGCGCCGCCAGACCCGCCTTCGCCAATGACGGTACAGATGATGGGAACGGCGAGATCGGACATAACCGCCAGATTCCGGGCAATGGCTTCACTTTGGCCGCGTTCCTCCGCACCGATTCCAGGATAGGCACCGGGCGTATCAATAAAAGTGAATACCGGTAATTGAAAGCGTTCGGCCAAACGTAAGAGGCGCAGCGCCTTGCGATACCCCTCAGGGCGCGGCATACCAAAATTACGCTGGATTTTTTCCCTAGTGTCACGCCCTTTTTGATGTCCCATCCAGACAATCGGCTGATCATTGAAGCGGGCCAAACCGCCGATGATGGCCTGATCATCTGCAAAAGCGCGGTCTCCGGCCAGAATTTGCACTTCACTGAACAGAGCCTGCACATAATCGAGGGTATAGGGGCGCTGGGGATGGCGCGCCACCTGCACGGTCTGCCAGGCACCCAGCTTACTGTATATGCGCTGCAGCTCTTTGCGGGCCTTCACTTCAAGGCGCTTGATTTCATCGGCGATACCGGGCTGATTCAGAGCATGCAACTCTTCTACCTTGGCTTCCAGCTCTGCTACACCCTGTTCAAAATCCAGATAACTGATTTTCATAGGTACTCCTGAACAATCTGAAAACTTGCCTCAGGCGGGACGCCGGGTCTTGCGCTGTCCACGTTCCAGAGGAATCACATTATTTACCAGCGAAGTGGCAGCACGGTACGTCCACTGCCATTGATATCCCTCGGGCATATGCGCCTGCAGTGCCGCCAGGGCTTCTTCACTCGCCACAAAACTTAAGCTTTCCGGAACTTTTAACAGCACCTGCAGGTCATTGTCCACCGGTAAACGCAGGAGCAGACGCACAGAGCCCGGATATTGCTGAAGCCAGTCACGCAAAAGCTCGGGAGCCAGCGACTCACCCTGAGGAATTTCCACGGTCAATTGTGTTGCCAACTCATCACGAGCCCGCTGGCGATCCAGCACCCGCAGGGCGCTGAGTCGCAGACCACCGGAATAGCTGTCTTCGCCGACCTCACCCAGGACCAGCACGGGTTCTTCCCCTTCTCCGATTTTTCCCGCCTGGGCCCAGACTTCGGCAAATACCACGACCTCCAGACGCCCTACACCATCATCCAGGGTCAGAAAATAAATACGATCGCCCCTTTTGGTACGGGTGCTGCGCCGCGCCACCACCAATCCGGCAACCAACATAACGGTTCCCACCACAATATTGCTCAACGGCTGCACACCCAGCTCGGCGAGTTCCACACGGAGATCATCCATGGGATGACCACTGAAATAAAAGCCCAGGGTTTCCCGTTCCTGACGCAGTATTTCTGTGGATGTCCACAGCTCAGCATGACTAATAGGGGGGGCGACAGGTAATGCTTCCAGTCCGTCAAAAAGGGACTCCTGCAGACTGGCCCGGCTTTGCTGAAATTGGGCGGCTGCTTCAATGGCGTTTTCCAGAGAAGCCATCAGATCCGCTCTGGATACCTGCCAGTCATCCATGGCACCGGCTCGAATCAAGGCCTCCAGCGCGCGGCGATTGATTTTCTGGCTATCTACCCGACAAAGCAGGTCAAAGAGGCTCTGGAATGGACCTTCCCTACGTGCTTCCAGAATACTCTGAATCGCCGCTCGTCCCAGGCCCTTGATCGCCCCCAGACCAAAACGGATATCCTGCCTGCCTTCGGGTTTAAACTCCAGACCACTGCATTGCACGCTGGGCGGGGCAATGCGCAGTCCCATGCGCTGACATTCGGTAATCATCGCCACGACCTTGTCGGTATGGTCCATATCCGCAGTCAGTACTGCCGCCATGAAAAACTGGGGATAATGGGCCTTGAGATAAGCTGTCTGATAGGAAACAGAC